>QMOF01000146.1 GCA_003650185.1 Chloroflexota bacterium
GTCTGGCGTTGTCTGAAGCGGTCGCCAGAAGGTGCCAGGATGTCTTCAAGCTAAAGATGGACAGCGTGGAGTTCCTGGCTGAGGGGACACTCCCGGAAGGCCATGAGAAGCTGGTGGACAGAAGGTGGACATAGGCCTGACACCCAGTCAATAGGCTGTGCCTTGTACTCACCGGCCTGATGTGGTTGTCGCTTCGACGCCATACCTTTCTCCGGCACGGCCTCGGTTAGGAACCTGCAGCTTACACCGCCTGCTCCCAAGCTCGGTTTGAAATGTGATTCTGGATAAGCTATAATGCCCTTGGAATGACCTCCCGGAACGCAAGCCATCGTAGCTGCTTGCCACAGAAGGGGATATTCCTTCCAACAGGCAACAATCCAGGGCCCCTTTCTGATGTCCCGCTGCCGACCCAGGGGAGCCATATTGCGTCCAGTAGCCAGCAGGCTTGCCACGATAGCTGGCCGGGTCATCTATGAAGTGGAGGCTACAGGCAGGCGATGCGGGAGACAAGGACCAGAGCTTGGCGATCCATAGTTTCCACGAGTAGCAGATCCAATTGTAAGGAGGGAGAATGGTAGGCATCTGTTCCTACGGGGCATACGTACCCCTGTACAGACTGACCCGCGAGGAAATCGGTAAGCTGATGGGCACCAAAGGTGCGGGCGAACGCTCGGTGGCCGGTGCCGATGAGGATGCGCTGACGATGGCAATTGATGCCATCCTCGACTGCACTACCGGGATAGACCGCGAGTCGATAGACGGTCTGCTCGCTGCTTCGTGCAGTTCCCCTTTTGCTGAGAAGCAGATGGCGGCTGTGGCCGCTTCCGCCCTGGATTTTGGTGAGGATATCTTGACGGCGGATATCGCTGCTTCTTTGAGAGGCGGGATGACAGCGCTGAGGATGGCCGCTGACATAGTGAAGGCTGGCTCGGCCAGCAAGATGATGGTCTCGGCCTCTGACATGCGCCTCGGCTGGCCAACCTCGCCCCAGGAGGCAAACATAGGGGATGGTGCGGCAGCGCTGCTGGTGGGTGATAGCGATGTGATTGCCACCATTGAAGGCTGTTATACAGAGAGCAGCGATTTCACCGACCTGTGGCGGCCAGCCACGGACAAATTCGTTCATAGCTGGAGCGACCGCTTTACGTTGGCGGAAGGCTATCAGCCGATGATGCGGAAGGCGGTCTCCAACGCCGTGAAAAAGTTCGGGGTCACCCCAGCGGACATAACCAAATTTGTGTACAACGCGCCTGATGCCAGAGCACACAGCGGCATAGCCGGGGCGCTCAAATTCGATGCCAAGACTCAGGTGCAGGACCCGCTGTTCAATCAGATGGGGAACACGGGCTCTGCCTTTCCGCTGATGCTTCTGGTGGCCGCCCTGGAGCAGGCCAAGGCAGGGGACACTCTGCTGGTGGCTGGCTATGGGGATGGCGTTGATGTGATGCTCCTCAAGGTGACGGACCAGATAGAGAAAGTGAGGAACCGCCACGGTGTATTGGGCTATCTCCAGTCCAAGAGGATGTTGCCCAGCTACCTCAAGTACCTGAGGCTCCGACACCTTTTCCATGTCGAGCCGGCGCGGTTCACACCTGTGGTGCCTGGTTTGGCACAGTTGTGGAGGGAGCGAGATTCCCTGTTCAAGCTTCATGCCAGCAAGTGCAATCAGTGTGGTTGGATTGACTTCCCCATACGGAGGGTCTGCCCGAAGTGCCTGTCGAAAGACGACTACACGCAGGTCAAGCTGCTTGACCAGAAGGTTACTGTGTACAGCTTCAGCGCAGATACAGTGGCTGTTCTACCGGAAGTCACCGATCCTCCGCTGGGCCGAGCGATAATCGATTTCGAAGGTGGAGCTCGGCTCGAGATCGAGATGACGGACTATGGGAACATCGAGGACATGAAGGTTGGTCAGCCGATGGAGATGACCTTCAGGAAGCTCGAGCGTCAGGGTGATGTGGCAGCTTATGGGTGGAAGTGCAAACCGGTTCGATAGAAAGGAGCGAAGATGGGTGACATAAAGGACAAAGTCGCTATTATCGGTATGGGCTGCACCCAGTATGGGGACCTCTGGGACAAGGGTGTGTCCGACATGATTATCGACAGTTGCTATGAGGCATATGAGGATGCTGGCGTGGGGCCCAAGGACATTGAGGCTGTATTCGTAGGCAATGTCTCCTCCGGCATGTGGACGGGGGCCACGGTCACCGAGGCTCTGCAGCTTGACAGGATACCGGCCACCAGGGTGGAGAACAACTGCGCCACCGCAGCGGAGGCCCTCAGGGTTGGTGCCTTCGCAGTAGCCTCAGGGATGTACGATACTGTTCTCTGTGTTGGCTTTGAAAAGTTGAAGGACTACGGCAGCGGTGCTCTGGAGATGCCTGGTGGCATGCATCCTATTACGGTTGTTGGCTCGGCACCCTCCTCTTTCTCCAAGTCGGCCATCAGGTATTTTGAGCAGTACAAGATTCCCTACGACAAGGGGAAGGAAATCCTGGCCAAGATTGCGGTCAAGAACCATGCCAACGGAGCGCTGGCTCCGAAAGCCCAGTTCCGCCGGCCGATAACCATGGAGCAGGCCCTCAACGCGCCGATAATTGCCTGGCCTCTGGGTCTGTTCGACTGTTGCCCAGTCACGGACGGGGCATCAGCGGCCATAATAACCCGTGCCGACAAGGCCAAGAGCTACACGCAGGACTATGTCCTGATCAAGGGGCTTGGTCTCTCAGTGGGACGCATAGACCCGTTCAAGGGCAAGTTCAGGCCTGACGTGGACATCACTTTCTGGGACGAGACCTGGGTGGCGGCCCAGCAGGCCTACGAGCAGACAGGGATAAAGGACCCGCGCAAGGAGATAGGCTCGGCTGAGGTCCATGACTGCTTCACTATCACTGAGTTGATAATCTACGAGTCGCTTGGCTTCTGTCCGCGAGGCAAGGGGCCTGAGGAAGTAGAGGCGGAGTCCTTCACGTTGAAGGGTGACCTGCCGATCAATACCGACGGTGGTTTGAAATGCTTCGGCCATCCGGTGGGCGCCAGCGGGCTCAGAATGATCTACGAGTTGTACAACCAGCAGTTAGGCCGGGCTGGCGAGCGCCAGGTAGCGAACCCCAAGCTGGGGTTGGCCCATTCGCAAGGGGGCACGCCGGGTATGTTCCAGGCGTCGGTTACCATTATCGGGCCCAGGGACTAGGGCTTTGCCTTGGTCTGGGTGGGGTTGTGGTGGGGGAGAAGAGTTGGTTGTGCAAACAAGTTAACATCGCCCGGACACGTCTCTGGTAGTCGCCCCGGGTAGTTACATCGGTGTGAAAGGAGAGCCATGGACTTCCGCTTTAGCGAAGAGGAGGAAGCCTTCCGGCGTGAGGTTCAGCAGTTTCTTCGCGAGTCGCTGCCGGCAGACTGGCCTGGGCCGGTAGGCATGTTTCATGAGGAGGCGGTGGAGGAGATCTTCCAGATGGGAGTCGAGATGCGGCGGAAGATGGCCGCGAGGGGTTGGATCGGTATCAGTTGGCCCAAGGAGTACGGGGGTGGGGGAGAGCCTATCATGAAGCAGATGATTCTGGAGGAGGAGCTCAACTACCGGTCGGCGCCTGGGTATGACCAGTATTCCATGATCCTAGCTGGGCCGCTAATACTGCAGTTCGGCACTGAGGAGCAGAAAAAGAGGTTCATCATTCCCATAACCCGTGGAGAGGAGAGATGGTCGATAGGCATGAGCGAGCCGAATGCCGGATCGGACCTGGCCGCCCTTGAAACAAGGGCGGTGGAGGAAGATGACTGTTTCGTGCTGAATGGTCAGAAGACTTGGCAGAGCGGTGCGAATCATGCTGACTGGTGCATGGTGTATGCCCGGACGGACCCCAACGTGGCGAAACACAAGGGGATCACCTGCTTCCTGGTCAGCTTAAGGAGCCCCGGGGTTACCATACGGAAGTTGGAGCAGATGGGTGGGCTGTCCATCTTGAACGAGGTCTTCTATGACAATGTCAAGGTCCCCAAGGAGAATGTGCTAGGGAAGGTCAATGGCGGGTGGAATGTGGCGGTGTCTTCCCTCAGCTCGGAGCGTACGTTCGGCGTGCTACTCATCAACGCTTGCAGGCAGGATATGGAGCAACTGGTGAGGTACTGCCGGGAGACCTACGTCAACGGTCAGCCTCTGGCCAGGGATCCCATTGTTCGAAACAAACTCGGTGAGATGGCTATTGAGATTGAGGTGGGGCACACCATGGCCTGGAAGCTGAACTGGTTGGTGGCCGCTGGAAGGCCAATCGTGATCGAGGGGTCTCAGTGCAGGCTCTATGGGACTGCGCTGGCTCAGCGCGTGACCAACGTGGGAATGCAGATCCTGGGCCTGTATGGGCAACTGGATGAGGATTCGAAGTGGACCGTGCTCAGGGGAAGGATGATGCACAGCTACCTGCTAGCTTCTGCAGCGGGCATATGGAGTGGCACCAGCGAGATGTCAAAGAACACCATTGCCAACTTTGGCTTGGGATTGCCCCGAGGGTAGCAGGAGACTACGACCGAACCGGATCGAAAGGAAGGACAAGTCATGGATTTTCGTTTCACTGAGG
The DNA here is from genome assembly GCA_003650185.1 of Chloroflexota bacterium. GTDB lineage: Bacteria > Chloroflexota > Dehalococcoidia > UBA2247 > RBG-13-53-26 > B9-G15. Next base: position 4,575 of record QMOF01000146.1, read on the forward strand.
AGGAAGAGGCTTTTCGAAAAGAGGTAAGGGAGTTCCTTGACAGGGAGTTGCCGCCTGACTGGCCTGGCATCGACCCGGACCAGTACCACGAGGATGCCTTTGACCACATCCACGAGGTGTCCAGGGAGATGCAGAAGAAGCTTGCCGCCAAGGGGTGGCTCGGCCTGACCTGGCCCAAGAGGTACGGGGGACAGGAAGCGCCGCTCTACAAGCAGATGATTCTGGAGGAGGAGATCACTTATCGGGGTGCTCCTGGGTATGACGCGTACCAGTTTATCGGAGGGTGTGGGGACATAATCCTTGAGTTCGGCACAGAAGAGCAGAAGCAGAAGTACCTTCCGCCGATGACTCGTGGGGAGGTGAAGTGGGCGACGGCCATGAGCGAACCGAATGCTGGCTCAGATCTGGCCAGCCTTCAGTTGCGAGCGGACTTGCAGGGTGACTACTTCATTCTCAATGGGCAGAAGACCTGGCAGAGTGCTGCTCACCGGGCTGACTTCGCCCCTGTGTACTGCCGGACGGATCCGGAAGCGTACAAGCACAGGGGCATAAGCGTGATCATCGTGGACCTCAAGAGCCCAGGTATAACCATGCGCCCTCTGGAGATGATGACGGGTCTTAAGGCTTTCTGTGAAGTGTTCTATGACAACGTGAAGGTGCCTAGGGAGAACCTCCTGGGTGAGCTGAATGGCGGCTGGGCAATAGTCATGGCCGCGCTAGGTCACGAGAGGACCTACGGACTCCAGCTCATTCTTAACATCAAGCGGGACCTCGATTTGCTGGTGAAATATTGCAAGGAGACTACGGTCAACGGCGAGCCTCTGGCGAAGGACCCTTTGATCCGGAACAGGCTGGCCGACATGGCCATTCAAGTGGACGTTGCTCGCACTCTGGGCTACAAGGTCAACTGGCAGGTGCTGACGGGGCAGAGCCCTGTAGTAACAGCGAACCAGTTGAAGATTCTTGGCGGCGAGGTTACCCAGAGGGTGGCCCGGCTTGGTATGCAAATCTTGGGCCTCTATGGTCAGTTGGGGCCGGTGGGAGGAAACTGGAGGCAGATGGATGAGACGAAAGACAAGTGGGCCAGGCTGGGCGGCAGGATGAAGCACCTATACCTGAGCACGGTGTGCAATACCATTGCCGGCGGCACCACCGAGGTGGCCCGCAATGGCCTGGCCACTATGGGCCTGCAACTGCCCAGGGAACCGAAAGCAAAGAAGTAGTTCACCACTAGGGAAGGGGGAAACAAATGGATCTATCATACAGTGAAGAGCAGGAGATGCTATGGAAGTCGGCGAGGGACTTTTTGGCGAGCAGGGTACCGAAGTCGCTAGTGAGGGAGATGGAGGAAGATGAGAGGGGGTATGTACCGGAGATA
>QMOF01000147.1 GCA_003650185.1 Chloroflexota bacterium
TGGTATTCTCGGTTGACGGATACCGCCACGTGCTTATGCCCATGCTCGTGGGTGTAGGTGAAAAGCAAAAGGAAAGCAAGCCCGAAGGGCAAACCGAAGCTCCAACCGAGGCAACCGAGGGCGAAGCGCCTACCGAGCCAACAGAAGCGGGAGCCGAAGGGGAAGCCGAAACCGAGCACAAGCCGAAGCGTATGCAAAAGGAAAAGGAACGTGTAGGCGTAGCCTAAACTGAGCGCAAGCCTGAAACAAGAAGCCACGCAGAAAGGCGGGGGTAGTACCCCCCGCCTTTTGCTTTTTTCGGGGGTTGCCATCCCCGCTCCACGGGGTTGCAGCCCCTTTTTTGTGGCCGGAGGGAAGAAAGAGACAAGGAAGACGGAACGCCAGAGTGTGCAGGGTTCGCCTCCCGAGGCGCTTCAGGTATAAGACATGGGGGGGCAGGCCGCTTGGCCTGCCCCTTTTTGCCCTTCAGCCAGCCCAGCTTCCGCGCGGTCTTATCCGTGGTCTGGGCAACAGGGCGGGAAAATGCGTGTTTCCAATTGCCACAATTCCTGTGGTATGCTGCAGGGGGACTTCCCGGGGCAAGCGGATAGATGCCGAGACAAGAGCCAGGTGCCACAAGGCAGCCAGCTCGCGGGAAATCCCAGGCCCACTTGGACAGGGCACCGCCTTGGTGAAAGAAGACACACCCCCGGGGCCCCACAACGCTTGAGCGTCAGACGCCCGCTCCGGCGACACTAACTCCATCTGGTGAGCTACCTTCGCCTGCACCAGCCGCTCGGCTAGTTGTGCCTGGTCGAAAGTCACCTGTTCAATACCTGGCGCCGAAACGACGATCACGAACGCTTCCGAACCTGCCATCGAGTCACCTCATAGCCAATGCTTTGGGCCTAGCGCTTACTTTTGCCGGGCTCAATAGTAGCACCTCCCCAGAGGCAATAGAAATCGGCGCTATTCGGTTCGAGAGATGGAGATGCACCTCGGTTGTAGTGGGCCGCGGGCTTAGGAGGTTCAAGGATGTACGTTCATGCCGCACAAGTGGTGGACTACACGAATGGTTCTTCTCACCCGAGTGCGTCGTACAAGCGTCCTACAACGCTGACCTTGTCGGGCAGCGCCGTTGACATGCGAATCTATAGCAGCGTATCCTAGTGACCGGGCATTTGCGTTGTTCTCTTCACTTTCGGGAGCAGTGTGAACGACGCACGGATAACCCCTGAGAAGTTGGCCGATTACGCCCGACTCAGCGCAGACCTGATTCACCCCTCTGCAAAGGAGGCTATGGTGAAGGCCTCCAGGGTTCGAGGAAGGCATTTTGACAGAGAGAAGGTTGGCCAATCTGTCAAACAGCGGAGCCGGTTAGCAAGCGGTCGTCTATTACCCGAGTACTCAACCTCCAAAGCAGGACGCCGCATGGTTCATGCCGAAGCACTCGCACACGAATGAAGGGCCGGGCGGTTACGCTGGCTAAAATGGCCGTGCAGGAGGGCACACGGTGCAATCAACCACGGACATCGCCGAAGCGCTGAAGGCCTTTGGAGGCGACCCCCAGCGGGCCGCCCCTCTTGCCTCTTTCCTGGGCTTCCAGCCTGTCCTGTCGCCCCAGGACTTGCTCGCTGGCCCCTTGCGCGGTGGCCTCAAATGGTTCTTTGCACAGCGCACGGACTACTTCGGGGTCAAGGAGCTTTATCGCGTCGGCTCTTACCATGCCGGGCCCAGCTCCGTGGGCCTCTGGGTAGCCGTGCTGTCAGACTGGGGCCTGCGCTCCACTGACCGCGACCGTCCGCGGCGACGCATCGCCCGAGCCATCGTGGAGCAGGTGCAGGATGCCCGTGCTATGGTCATCCTGGTGCCCAACGAACTCCAGCGTCCACATGTCAAAGAGGCCGAGTTTGTGCTGCCCCGTTCCGCAGCGGCAGTGAGCAAGGGTGTGGACACTGGCACGGCTGTCAGTAGCGTTCGAGCTTTGGTAGACCTGGAAAGCCCCAACCGTTTCCACCGCGACCTTCTCAGAGAGTTGGCCCTCTGGCCGGGGGCTTCGCTCCTGGAGGTGTCGCAGCACTGGCAGAAGGTCTTCAGCGTCGAGCGGGTCACCACCAGGTTCTACCAGGAGTACATGAGAGTCCGCGACCGCATGGCCAAGGCCCTGCTGGCCCACAACAAGGGGCATTCGGTTGTGAGCAAGCTGACCGACGAGGAAGCCAAAGCCTGGGCCACCCGCCAGTTGGGCCGCATGCTCTTCCTGTGGTTCTTGCAGGAAAAGCGGTGGCTCGGGGGACCCGGCGGGCAGGGGTACCGCGATTACCTGGTGCGCCTCTGGCACAAACGTCACCAGGCACCTGTTCAAGAGTATTATCGCGGCTTGCTGGTACCTCTCTTCTTTGAAGGCATGGCCACCGGGACGCCCAGCCAGTCCGTGCGAGAGCTGCTGAGTTACACGCCGTACCTCAATGGCGGTCTCTTCCGTAAGAACCGTCTTGAGGACGCTGTGGACGATGGCGGTGAGGTCTCCATACCCGACGAGGTCTTTGACCCCGATACCGACGAAGACCCGCCGCGCACTGTCCTGGGCCTCCTGTCCCGCTACCGCTTCACCGTCAGGGAGTCCACGCCGGATGACCAGTCCGTGGACCCCGACCCCGAGCTGCTGGGCCGCGTCTTTGAAAACCTGTACCAGGGAGATGCCCGTCACGATACCGGCACCTATTACACTCCCAGGGAGATCGTTCATTTCATGTGCCGGCAGGCTCTGGACGGCTACCTGCGCGACCAAACAGGCGTTACCCAGGATACCCTGGACTGGCTCCGGAAGCAGGCGATAGAGAAAGAGGAAGGCGGTCAGCCGCTGCCCCGTGAGTTGGAAGAGCGCCTTGTCTCAGCCCTGGAGCTGGTCCGCGTGTGCGACCCGGCCGTCGGGTCCGGGGCCTTCCTGCTGGGCATGATGCAGGAGATCATCTTGCTCCGCCGGGGCATTGAACACAGCAAGCGGGAGTACATCCAGGACGAGGAGCAACTCATCACCGACTGGAAGCGCCACGCCATCCAGTACAGCCTCTATGGCGTGGACATCAACCCGGAAGCAGTGGAGATCTGCCAGCTCCGCCTGTGGCTTTCCCTGGTGCTGGACCTTCCGGAGCCTCCTGCGGACCACCCGCTGCCCAACCTGGACTTCCGCATCGTCGCTGGCGATTCCCTGGTGGACCGAGTAGCGGACATTACCTTCAAGGAGTCATGGCCCGTGCCTGGGCAGTTGACAATGTCCCTGGAGGCGCAACGTCACATAACCGACCTGGAACGTGAGATGGCCCGGTACCGCCAGGAGTTCGACGCTACTCATCGTGACCCGGCACGCCTACGCAAGCTGCGTGACCGCATTGCGGCGGCCCAGGCGGAGATCATCCGGCTGCAACTTGAGGAGGCTCTGGCCTCGGCAGAGGGCGAAGCCCGACGTGCCCGGACCGCCTCTGCGGGGAGGAGGGCGGAGGCTCGTGCCGATCTGGTTCGGGGGATACTCTCAGAGCTGGCCAGGAGGGACTTTGCCCTGGTGCAGAAGCCCTTCCTGTGGCCGGTGGCCTTTCCCGATATTCTCCAGGAAGGGAGGTCCGGCTCAGGCTTCGACATCGTCCTGGCCAACCCGCCGTACATCCGCCAGGAGAGGCTGGACGCCAGAGACCAGGAAAGCTATCGCCAGGCCTTCCCCGAGGTCTTCGCAGGCACGGCCGATATCCTGGTCTTCTTCTATAGCCGCGCCCTCCAGATCCTCCGGCCGGGCGGCTGGCTGGCTTTCATCACCAGCAACAAGTACATGAGGGCCGCTTATGGCAGGGATATCAGGGCCTACCTGGCGCAGGCCGCGGAGATTCACCGTATCCTGGACTTCGGCGACCTGCCCCTCTTCGAGACCAACGGCAGGTCAGTGGCCTCCTACCCGGCGGTGCTCATCGGCAAGAAGGACGGTGCTCAGCAAGGGCACAACCTGCGGGTGGCTGACCTCACCTGTCCCATCCGGCGGCGGCTTGCCGAGAGGGGCCTTAACGTGAACTCGGAGAACGTGCGCTGGGTGCTTGAAGACCTGGGGGGCCTGCTGGAGGAGGCCGAGGTACCGGAGTACCCCCAGGTGCTGCTGCGCCGGGACGGCTGGGTGCTGGAGGACCCGGCGCTGGTGCGCCTGTTCCATCGCCTGATGGAACAGGGGACGCCGCTGGGTGAGCTTGTCAAAGGGCGCATTTACCGAGGCGTTCTGACGGGTTTGAACGAGGCCTTTGTCATTGACCAGGACAAGCGCGATGAGCTGATCGCGGAAGACCCCAGGAGCGCCGAGTTGATCAAGCCGTGGCTCAGAGGCCGGGATATCAAGCGCTGGCGGGCGGAATGGGCCGGGCAATACATTATTGCTATCCAGAACAGTGGAGACGCAGATGCAGTGCATCCTTGGTCCAAGGCCCGGAGCGAAGCGGAGGCACGCCGCATGTTCCACGAGAGCTACGCTGCCGTCCACGACCATCTAAGTTGGTTTGAGGGCGCCCTAAGGAAGCGCCAGGACCAAGGAAGATTCTGGTGGGAGTTGCGTGCATGCACCTACTACGCGGACTTTGATCGGCCCAAAGTCATATTCAATCGGTTCATCAATAAGCCTACCTTCGCCTACGATGAGCGAGGGTTCTTTCATAACGATGCATGTTACTTCATAGTTGCCCCCAGCCCCGCCATTGCGGCGATCGTCAACTCCAAGGTGGGATGGTGGCTCCTGTCCCATCTTTGTACACCGCTCCAAAACGGCTATCTCCAAGTATTTGTCCAGTTTCTTGAACCGCTGCCAGTTCCAAGTATCGACAAGGGGTTGGAGGGCAGGCTAACTGCCCTGGTGAAGGTGCTCACCAACGCACCTGCGAATCCTGAGGCCGAAGCGGAGCTTGAAGACCTTGTGGGGGATGCTTATGGCTTGAGCGCATCAGAGCGTTCCAACATCTCTCACTGGATTAACCAGCGAGCCCTGGCTTATGGCCCGACCAGCGAGATCGATGATGGAGGTAACTATGCCGAAACGCAAGACCCGAACTAAGTTTCCGCCTGTCGGCACAGTGCTCAAAAAGCAAGTCCATAACGACCTTGTCTTGGCAAAGGTGGTCTCAGTGAATGAGAGTACAGGACGCGTCGCCGTTGAGATGAACGGCGTTACGTATTCAACGCTTTCGGCAGCAGCAAAGGCTTTGACGGGTCATGCGACGAACGGATGGAAGTTCTGGGGTCTGGAGTGAGCATGAGGGTGAGCGAGCTAAACAGTCCACTTCCCATCGCCAACGACAAGTCCACGGGCTGCATGCGGGAGCATCTGCTGGGAGCACTCCAGCGCGTGCTGCCCCGGGACGTGCGCATTGCCACCGCCTACCTCACACCGGATGGGTTCCTGTCCCTCCAGCCCGCCCTGGAAGGGGCCGGGACCGTTCTGCTCCTCCTGGGCGAGCGCCCCTTCCTCAACCGGCGCGGCCCCGGGGACGTGCTGGCCCAGCCCGGTGAGCAGGACGAGCTCCAGGGGCCACCTGAGTCGGTCGACTGGTACACCTTCCTGGAGGGTGGCTACCCCTGGCTCCTTCTCAGCCATGAGGAGCGGGCGGAGCTGCTACGGCGGGGAGAGGGCCTTGCTACAGGAGCCTTCGACCTCAGCGCCTGGGAGCGGGTGCGTGCCCTGGTAGACTTCCTGCGCCAAGAGAGCGTAGAGGTCCGCCGTTTCCTGGGAGAAGATGCCGGTAAGGTAGCGCCCGGTCAGGTGCTGGACTATCGGTCTCCCCACACCCGGCTCCATGCCAAGGCCTACCTCTTCACCGGCGAGCTGGGCCGCTACGCCGCCGTCGGCTCCAGCAA
>QMOF01000148.1 GCA_003650185.1 Chloroflexota bacterium
CTATACTACGGCCCGTATTGCATAGAGGCGCATGGCATTCTCAGTGGTCGCCTGGGCCACCGTTTCCGGCGACAGCCCCTTCAGCTCTGCTGTCGCCCGCCAGACGCGGCTGACATCCGCTGGCTCGGCCTGGTGGCCCCTGTAGGACACCGGGGAGTCGGTCTCCAGCAGCAGCTTCTCCAGGGGCGCTTCCTTCACCGCCCGGCGGTGCTCCGCATGGTACTCCACCGCCAGGGTGGCCGACACGAAATAGCCCCGGCCCAGGATGTCCTTCAGCACGTTCGTCGGGCCGGTGTACCAGTGAAAGACTGCCTGGTCCACCCCCGCGTCGCTCACCAGATCAAAGCAGTCTCTCCATGCGTACCTGGAGTGGACTATGACCGGTTTGCTGTGCCGCCTAGCCACGGTCAGCACGCCGGCAAACACCTGCTTCTGCAAGTCCTTCCCCGACGCAGCCACCACCCGTTTGTGGTAGTCCAGCCCCACCTCCCCTACGCCCACAGCCATCGACACGTTGTCCTCGATAAACTGAAGCTCCCGCTCTACGGATGAGGCATTCCTGTCCAGGTTGCCCGGGTGCAGTCCCAGCGCCGGATAGACCATGTCCGGATGTTTGGCCGCTATCTCTAGCACCATCTCGTTCGACTGGTACCCTGAGCCCACCGCTATGATGGCCACCACCCCTGCCTGCCTCGCCCTCTGGAGAGCCATATCCACGTCCTCCATCTCCTCCAGATGGGCATGTGAGTCGACCAGCCGGTACATTCGATTGCCTCTCCGGAGAGTATTATAACTACCGCAGCCTGGCGAGGATAGGTCTACCCGCGAATGCGCTCAGCGGAAGGAATGCTGGTCGGAGTCGTCAAGGCGGGTCTCTCCGGTGTCGGCGCGGGCGCCGACCCTAGAACTGCTCGATGAGCTGGGAAATCTGCTCCATGGTGAAGACCGGACCATCCCGGCAGATGTACTTCTCGCCAACGTTGCACCGCGCGCACTTACCCAGCCCACACTTCATCTTGCCTTCAAGTGTGGTCACTATCTGACTGTCGGCGAAACCCAGCTTCTTCAGCTCTATCAAGGTGAAGTGGATCATTATGGGCGGTCCGCAGATTACGGCGATAGCATTCTCGGGCGAGAAACCCAGTTCCGCTACCACCCGCGGTATCAGCGCCACCCGGCCGGTCCAGCTCTCGTCACCAGCGTCTACTGTCAACTCCAGCTTCGTCCTTGGCGCCGCCGCCCAACTGTCAAACTCGGGAGCAAACACCAGGTCGCTCGGCGTCCGTGCCCCGTTCAAGATGGTCAGTTCCCCGTAGTCCTCCCTGTGGTCCAGGATGCTGGTGATCACTGGCCGCAGCGGCGCAAATCCGATGCCGCCGCCGATGATGAAGAGGTCCTTCCCCTTGAACTCGTCCAGTGGAAAGTGGTTCCCAAACGGCCCTCTCACCCCCACGATCGCCCCGGGCTCCAGGTCATGCAGTGACCCGGTTACCGTCCCCACGCGCCTCACCGCCACCTCCAGCGGCCCCTTGCGGTACCCTACCGAAGTCAAACCGAACGGCGACTCACCAGTCCCGAACGCCGAGACGAACACAAACTGCCCCGGCTGGTAGTCAAAGCTCTCCCTCACCTCCGGGTCGTTCAACTCGATGCGGAACAGCTTCACGTCTGGCGTCAGGTCTACTACCTCGTCCAGCGTAGCCAGATAGGGCAGCAGCGGATTGTCACGCTTCACTTTTCACTCCAAGCCCCTGCACGTCTTGTATCACCTCGCGAATGTCTATGTTCACCGGGCACGATCGTACGCATCTGCCGCACCCAACACAGTGCGTCACGCCGAACTTCTCCACGAAGTACAGCAGCTTGTGGGCAAACCTCTGCCTCAGCCGGGGCCCTTTGGCAGCACGCGGATCATACCCGCCCGCGATTTTGGTGAAACCCGGCGACTGGCAACTCTCCCAACTCCTCACACGCTCAACCCTGCCACCGCTCCTCAGGTCCCGCACATCGAAGCAGTAGCAGGTGGGACACACGTACGAGCAAACATTGCAGTGCAGGCACCTGTCAGCCAGGCGATCCCAGTAGGGGCTGTCGAAGACTTGGTGCATCTTCTCAGCGATGCCTTCACTGGGCACAGACGCCACCGACGGCGCCGCTGGCGGAGATACCTCCTTGCTGCTCAGCAGACCCTCCGGCAGTAATGCCTTCCCCTTCTCAGTCACCACCTGAACGATGAACCCCTCTTCTACCTCCGTCAGCATGATATCCACATTGGATGCATCGTCCGGAGTCGTGCCCATGCTGGTGCAAAAGCACTCCGGACACGCAGAGACGCAGGAGAGGCCCACCAGCGTGGTCTTCTCCCGGTGCTGTCGGTAGAGCGCATCGGCCGGTTCCTCAAGGTAGGGCAGGTCCAGTACGGCGATCCCTTTCGCGTCGCACGGGCGAATCCCAAAGATCACCGTCTCCTGCTCCACCTCTGCTGGTACCAACTCCACCCGCCCATCGCTCCTGTCCACGTAGAACAGCACCTCGGACTTGGGGAAGAAGAACTCCTTCGGAGACAGGTCCGTATTGCCGGGGTCAAAAACGATGTCCTCCACCCGCTCAACCTTCTGGAAGAGGGTCAGGTCCTCGATCTTGACAGGTGCCACCAGATCACGGCTCTGGCTCACCTTCTCCAGCCAGGAGAGCAGGTCCGCCCTGGATATGTAATCACTCATTCGCCCACCTCCAGCTTCTCATCCTTGCGGAAGGTGGCAAAAGGCGCCGGCGTTTCCGCATCCACACCCGCCCGATAGCCGAACAGCTCCAGCGTCTCCTTCTCCAGTTTCCGGTTGAGCAGACTTAGCGGTATGTTCATGGGGCATACCCGCTCACACTGGTTGCAGCCGATGCACCGGCCCGCCAGGTGGAACGCCCGCATGGTGTTCCATATCCAGCTCTCGCTGGGTGCTATTCTGATCCCAACCCACAGCGGGTCCAGCCGCTCCGCAAAGCACTCGCTGCAATAACACCCGGGGCAGGCCTGGCGGCAGGCGTAGCACCGTATGCAGCGGCTGAACTGCTCCTCCCAGAAAGCCCTCCTCTCCTCGATCGACAAGGCTTCCATCCTGGCCACGTCAGGGTACTCCACAGCGGCTTCCTCGTCGCCTGGCTCCCCCACCAGGAAGTCATACACCACCGGCGTGTGCTCCCGGCAAAGCTCGCACGCCTGCCTCAGCTTCTCACTCACCCTGCCCCACTTGGTCTCCACCATCCCCGGACACACCACTCCTATAATCAATACCTTGTCCCGCTCTACCTGGTGCTCATTGATGAGCAGGTTTACGGCACGCACATCGCACGGCTTGGCCACGATAGCTGTGGCCTTGCCCTTTCGGTTGAGGAGGTACTTGGCCAGATTATGGGCGCACGTCTGGTCGAAGATCAGCTTGCCGGCCTCCTCCGCCTGGTACACGAACAGAGGCCGAGCGTTCACCCCGTCCGTGGCCCGCTCATAGCCGATGACACACTCGACGGTCCCGCTTTCCAGCAGTTCCCTGGCCTTGGCCACAATTTGCTCGGTGGCGTTCACGACGACACCTCTACCTCGGCACCCTTCCTCGGCTCCAGCTTGCGGAGCTGCTCGGTGAACGAGGATACCACCTGGGAGAACCTTCTCCCCTCAGAGGCAGAGACCCACTCCACCCTTAGCCGCTCTCTCTCTATTCCAAGATATTCCAGAAACGGCCGCAGCACAGCCAACCGCCGCCGCGCGTGATAGTTCCCCTCAGAGTAGTGACAATCGCCAGGATGACACCCCGCCACCAGCACACCATCCGCCCCCATCTGAAAGCTCTTCACTATCAGCAAGGGGTCCACCCTGCCTGAACACGGCACCCGGATTATGCGTATGTTGGGCGGATACGTAATACGGCTGGTCCCGGCCACGTCCGCACCTGCATAGCTGCACCAGTTGCACAGAAAACCCACTATCCTCGGCTCGTGACCTACTGCCATAGCGACACCACCTCGGCCAGCAACTGCTGCTGCGTGAACCCACGCAGGTTCGCCGCTCCAAAGCGGCAGGCCGCAACGCACAGGCCGCAACCCTTGCACACGCTCTCGTTCACCACCGACACCGTCCGACCATCCCTGAGCACCTGCGACTCTATTGCCCCAAAGGGACATACGCTCTGGCACAGAAGGCAGCCGCTGCACTTCATGGCATCGATGGTGGATACCATCGGATCGGTGGTCAGGTACTCCTGGCTGAACAGCGCGACCGTCTTGGCAGCGGCGGCGCTACCATGAGCCACCGACTCCGGAATATCGCGCGGCCCGACGCAGCAACCTGCCAGGAATATGCCATCGGTCTGGGTCTCCACGGGGCGCAGCTTCGGGTGGGCCTCTATGAAGAAATTGTTGGTGTCGTAGCTTATCTTCAGGGTCTGGGCCAGGTCTGCCGCACCATCGCTGGCCTCGGCACCCGTGGCCAGCACCACCAGGTCGGCCGGTATCTCCACCGGTCGCCCGATCAGCGAGTCCTCCCCACAGACAACAAGCTTCTTGCCGTTTCGGAAGATATGCGAGACACGCCCCCTCAGGTATATGGTCCCGTACTCCTGTTGCGCCCGGCGGGCGAACTCGTCGAAGTCTTTCCCGGCGGCCCGTATGTCTATGTAGAAGATGTAGCACTGGACCTCGGGGTCGTGCTCCTTGAGCATGATGGCCTGCTTCGCCATGTACATGCAGCAGAACTTGCTGCAGTAGCTGCGCCCCTTCTGCTCGTCCCTGGAGCCCACACAGCTTATGAACACCACGGTTTTCGGATGCGATCCGTCCGAGGGGCGTACCACCTCACCACCGGTAGGGCCGGACGCGCTGAGCAGCCTCTCCAGTTGCAGGCCGGTGATCACGTCAGCATATTTGCCACCCCCATACTCCCCATATACGGTGTGGTCAAAGGTCTTATAGCCGGTGGCCACAACGATGGCCCCCACGGGGATGTCCAGCACCTCGTCCTTCATGTCATGGTCTATGGCGCCGGCCTGGCAGGCCCGTACACATTCTCGGCACTCAGAGCAAACACCACAGGACAGACACCGCCTGGCCTCCTCCTGGGCCTGGGCTAGGCTGAAGCCCAACTCCACCTCATCGAAGCTGCTGACGCGCTGCTCGGCCGGGAGCTCGGGCATTCTCGCCCTCGCCCGCTGCGGGTGCTCCTGCTTCAGCCTAGCTATCTCGCCCTCCTCCGGCTTGGCCAACTCTGCCTTCTCATCAACCTCGGCGGCCAGGGCCTCTCCCTTGAGATAGCGGTCTATAGACCTAGCTGCCTTCCTCCCAGCCGCCATGGCGTCAATGACCATCAAGGGGCCAGTGACCACGTCCCCGCTGGCGAAGATACCCTCCACATTGGTGGCCAGCGTCGCCCGGTCCACTTGCAGTGTACCCCTGCCAGAGACCTCCAGGTCCAGCTCCTCGACGAATTCCAGCTCAGGGGCCTGGCCCAGGGCCGGGATAATGGTGTCAGCGTCAAGGGTGAACTCCGACCCCTCCACGGGCACCGGCCTGGCCCTGCCGCTGGCGTCGGGCTCGCCGAGGGCCATCCTGGTGCACTCTATCTTGCTGACCTTGCCCCCTTCACTGATGACCCTGGTCGGCGCAGCCAGGAACATGATCTCGACACCCTCTTCTTCAGCAGCCTTCACCTCTTCGGCACTGGCTGGCATCTCCTGCCGGCTCCGGCGGTAGACGATCCTCACAGAGCTGCCCAGTCGGCGGGCGACTCTGGCAGCATCGATGGCAGTATTGCCTCCGCCA
>QMOF01000149.1 GCA_003650185.1 Chloroflexota bacterium
CTCGACGGCGTCGAAGGCTGTCTTCAGGACGCAGGCCCAGGTAGCCACGCCGGTGACAATGAGCCCCCTGATCCCCCTGTGGCGCAGGGTGAAGTCCAGGTCGGTGGCGAAAAAAGCGCTGAGCATTCGTTTTTCGACCACGATGTCGCCCGGGGCAGGCTGGAGTTCGTCGATGACCTTCACACCCTCGGTGCCGCGGATGGTGCTCACCGGGTGTTTGCCTCTGGTGAAAATGAAGTCGTCCGGGTATCTACTGTCGCAGGCAAAGAATACCGACATACCTTTATCACGCACCCTTTGGATAAGACGCGCGATCTTTGGCACGATGTGGTGACAGAACCGGCCGACGTTGTCCTTTTGCATGTCGACCACTACGAGTGCCATTTGCTTCTGGGGTATCTGTTCATTCATGCCGCTGTGCCTCCAGGAGACCTTGCTTTGGTCATTCTCCAACGCTATTCGCTGAACGCGCTGGAGTCTTTCGACAGTCTGGGCAGACATTATAGCAGTCACGCCTTAGCTTTAACAGCAGGGCTCGGGATAATAAAAAGTGTAGAACTTGACAATACCCCACTCCCGTGATAGGATGCCCCAAACGGCAAAGGGTGCCCCCGGCTGTTGGGGGCTGCGGGATTCAACGCTGGTTCCGCGTTTTCAACGGACCGGGTGGGGCTGGAGGGAGGTGTCAGTATGCGAGCACGCAGGGTCGCCTTTTGTGTCCACCACTGGGACCTGGGAGCACCACGCGGCAGCACAGTGCATGCCAAGTGTCGCAAGTGTGGAGCGGAGCGGGATTATCCTTCAACCGTCGAACCCAAATTCACACTGGCGCAACGCAAGAGCAAAGTCGATGAGTCCGATATGGTCTTGAGTCGCAAGACGCAAGACTAGCCAGCGCGGCCCCGGTCGCCAGGTACCACCCATGGCCAGTCCGGGCTGGGTATAGGGGGGTGTCTGTGGTCTCAGTGCGCCTCTGTCGCAAGACAGCCGCAGACAGCTATAGTCTGCCGTACCAGTCCGTCTACCGAGACAAGCAGACCGGTGCGTTCCCGGGGTTGGTCCAGGTCAGGGACGACCCTCGTTATTGCCACCCTCCAGGGGTAAGCCCCATCTCACTCCGGCGACCCCTACCAGCCGCGGCAACCCGGCTCGCCGAAAGAGGCATCTGGAAAAAGATGACCACGTCCAGGGCACCCCTCGATCGGGGGCTGCTTGAGCAAGTGGCGCCTCTCACCACGGAGCAGATCGAGCAACAAGCCCGGCGTCTCCTGGCCCAGATGGACCTCAAAGAGAAGCTCCAGCAGATGTCCGGCGACACGCCACTTCTGCGCGGCGCCATAGAGCTTCTCTTTGCCTATAACAGGCGCCCGCTGCCGGCCGGTGAGAACCGGCGGCTGGCCATCCCGGCTATCCGGTTCTCCGACGGGCCCCGCGGAGTAGTCATGGGCCACTCCACCTGTTTCCCGGCTGCCATTGGTCGAGGGGCTTCGTGGGACACTGAGCTCGAAGAGCGGATCGGGGATGCTATGGGTGTGGAAGCCAGGTCCAGGGGAGCCAACCTTCTCGGCGCTGTCTGCGTCAATGTGCTGAGACATCCCGCCTGGGGCCGCGCCCAGGAGACCTACGGCGAAGACCCGTATCACCTCGGCGAAATGGGCGCCGCCCTGGTGCGAGGCGCCCAGCGCCATGTCATGGCCTGTGTCAAGCACATCGCCGCCAACAGCATGGAGAACGCGCGGTTCCGTGTTGACGTGCGAATGAACGAGAGGACTCTGCGCGAGGTCTACCTGCCACACTTCAAACGCTGCGTTGACGAGGGCGCAGCCTGTGTGATGAGCGCCTACAACAGACTCAACGGGCATTACTGTAGCGAGAACCACCACCTGCTGCGCCACATCCTGAAGGAAGAGTGGGGGTTCCGGGGCTTCGTGGTGTCTGATTTTGTCTTCGGCGTTCATAGTGCCAGGGCAGTCAACGCCGGCCTCGATGTGGAGATGCCCCTGACCATCCACTTCGGGAGAAGACTGAGGAAGCTCGTCCAGCGGGGCGTAGTCCCTCTTAATCTGATCGACGAAGCCGTGCTGCGCATCCTGAGGCAGAAGATCAGGTTTGCCCAGGTCGGCGAGCCGGGCCGCTACGGGCCGCAGGCCGCCGTCAGCCCGGGGCACAGGGCCCTGGCACGGGAGGCTGCCCAGAAGTCCATGGTACTGCTCAAGAATGAGCGCGCACCGGACAGTCCCCGCCCCACACTGCCCATCGACCCTGCCCAAGCCAGACGCATCGCTGTCATCGGCAGGCTGGCCAACAGGCCGAACATCGGAGACAAGGGCAGCAGCATGGTCAGGCCACCCTATGTGGTTACCCCGCTGGAGGGAATCCGCGCCGCAGCGCCACCCGGATGCGAGGTCAGATACAGCAGCGGCAGGTTCATCGGCAGGGCCGCGGACGCCGCCCGCACCGCAGACGTGGCCGTGGTTGTGGCCGGATACACCCACAAGGACGAGGGCGAGTACATGTTTCTCAAGGGTGGCGACCGAGATGCCCTCACGCTCAATCCGCACGACGAGACCCTCATCCTGCGAGTTGCCGCCGCATGTCCAAACACGGTGGTGGTCCTCATGGGAGGCAGCGCCATCGTGACCGAGGCATGGCGCAACAGAGTGCCTGCCATCCTGATGGCCTGGTACCCCGGCATGGAGGGCGGAAACGCCCTGGCGGACATCCTCTTCGGCAAGGCAAACCCTTGTGCCAGGCTTCCCTGCGTGTTCCCCAGGTCCGAAAGCCAGCTCCCGTTCTTCGACAAGCGTGCCGGGGCCATTGAGTATGGCTACCTCCACGGCTACCGGCTGACGGATAGTGAACGCAGTGTGCCTGCCTTCGCCTTCGGCTTTGGCCTGGGCTATACCACGTTTGCCTACCGGGACCTGGAGCTTGGTGGTGACGAGGTCGGCGCGGACGGAACGCTCCGGGTGAGCGTAGAGGTCACCAACACGGGGGATGTTGCCGGTGAAGAGGTGGCCCAGCTATATGTGGGCTACGACAGCTCGGCAGTGGAAAGGCCACTCAAAGAGCTGAAAGGCTTCACCAAGGTGCACCTTGATCCTGGAGAGACCAGGCGGGTGGACTTTGCGCTTCCGGCCAGAGACTTGGCCTATTATGACGAGCAGCAGGCTGGCTGGATAGTGGAACAAGGCGCCTACACCGTCTACGTTGGCCCTTCCTCGCGGACAGAGGACTTGCTCAGCGCCCGATTCCGCATTCGCGGCTGATGTGCAGATGGCTGGGGCGGGGGAGGTTGGGCATAGCCCGCTGTGAGTGCAACTGGCCACTGGTACGGCCCCGTCAGGTCGGGGACCTGAAAGGCACCTGGCCCACCCACTGCAACTCAAGTGAGGGTCGCCTGGCTCCCGCGAAGGGTGCGGAGCGGCCGTATGTAGGAGACCCCTTCTGGGGTCGATCGGGGTGGTGGGAGGGGGCCAGCCCACGGAGAGGCGTCGCGCCGCATTGGCACGGGACGGTCGAGCCTGGAAAGGCTCTCCTACAGGGGGTGGTGGCAGCGGTGCCTTGGTGTAGGGACAGGTCTTCAGACCTGTCCCAGCGAAGTGCAGCGATTGGCGTCCACCAGAGCCCACCAGCACCACCCCCGGTCAAAGGCCGTATATCGTAGGTCTGGAGCCCCACACATGTTGGACTGAAACGGAACCCACCACGTAATGCCCAATGTCACCCTGAGCGCAGCGAAGGGTCTACGTGGCTCAGATTCTTCGCTGCGCCCAGAAGGACGTTGACATAAAGACAGTACCCGTAGGCCGACCGGTCCGCTGCACACACGAGACACTGGGGACCAGGGACGAGCCCGACTGCGCCGTACAAGGACAGTATCAGGTGCTTGTCACAGTTCCTGACCTGACCCTGCCAACAGCGGCATCGGCTTGTGGATCGTGGTCTTGAGAGGAAAGCGTGGGGACGGCCCGCAAGCTGGCGCCTGTGGGCGGCTCGCGCCGGTCAGCAGATCCCCTTGTAGTGCATGATCGCGGCGACCAGCAGCAGCGCCGGCGGGCCCACCAGCGCCGCAAACAGGACTACACCAAGGCTTGCCCCGGCAATCTGCGCTATCATGGCAATCACGGTGCTTGCTACCGTGTAGAATACGAAGTTCTTCAGCATCTGGACGGCGGTCCTGGCCTGCCAGGTATTGTACCACAGTGCGCAAGAGGCATCGGGTAGGTGCGCGCAGCCTGAGGGAGTGTTCAGATAGCGTCCCGGACCACATCGATTCGGGATATCCGACCGTCCGTTGTCGCCTCGATGGCCACCACGTCAAAGCGCCACAGCGCCGGCACGTTGTGGTGGGTCTGGAGGTAGGCCAGGGCGAGGCTGACCAGCTTGTCTTTCTTGGCAGCAGTGACCGACTCCTCCGGTGTGCCGAAGTCGGAGCCCGTCCGGGTGCGGACCTCCACAAAGACCAGGTAGTCCTTGTCCTGGGCGATGATGTCAATCTCGCCTTCGCGGCAGCGGAAGTTTGTCTCGCGGATGCGGTAGCCCTTCTTCTTGAGGTACTCCGCTGCCTTCTTCTCGCCCAGAGCGCCCAGCTCTTTCCGGTTCATCCTTCGATCAGCCTCCGCACCGGGGCAAACGACCGCCTGTGTACGGCGCAGCATCCCAGCCGCCGCAGACTGGAGAGGTGCTGCCGGGTGGGGTAGCCCTTGTGACAGGCCAGGCCGTAGCCGGGGTAGGCGGTGTCCAGCTCACGCATGTAGCGGTCGCGGCTCACCTTGGCCACGATGGAAGCGCAGGCGATCGACAGACACGTCTGGTCGCCCCGCACGATGCCGCGCTGCGGCAGGGCCACATCGGGCAGGGTCAGGGCATCGATCAACAGGAAGTCTACGTCGCAGTCAAGTTGGCTCACCGCCAGTCGCATGGCGGCCCTAGTCGCTTTGACGATGTTCCCCCCGTCGATATCGGCAGGGGAGACCATGCCCACCCCCACAGCGATGCCGGATTCCTGGATCAGTCCGGACAGGTACTCGCGTACCCGAGGCGAAAGTTGCTTGCTGTCCCGCACCAGCGACAGCCAGGGAAGCTCGGCCTCTACCGGCAGCACAACGGCCGCAGCCGCCACTGGTCCGGCGATGGCCCCACGCCCCGCCTCGTCGACCCCGGCCACAAAACGGTATCCCTGGGCCTGAAGCTCTCTCTCTGCGTCCAGGGTCGGTGTTACGATCATGAAGCCTCGATTACACCGCCGCCGAGCACCCGGTCGCCCTGGTAGAACACCACGGCCTGGCCAGGCGCCACGGCGCGTTGGGGCCTGTCAAACTGGACCTCCACTCCGTCCGACACCGGCTGAAGCAGGGCACCGGCCTGCGGAGAACTGTAGCGTATCTTCGCTTCGACCGCCACAGGCTGCCGAGGCTTGTCGCCCACGAAGCTGACGTCGCGGGCACGTAACCTGGAGACCTTCAGCCTTTCTTTGGGACCCACGACCAGCCTGTTGTTGGGGGCATCGATGGCCAGCACGTAGAGGCGTTCACCTGAGGCAACACCCAAGCCCGTCCTCTGGCCCACCGTGTAGAAGGGAATCCCGCGATGCCTCCCCACCACCCGCCCCTCCTCATCCACAACCTCCCCAGGCCCGGCCGAGACGCGTTGGGCCACGAAATCGTGGTACCGGCCCTCCGGTACAAAGCACAGGTCCTGGCTCTTTGGCTTGCCGGCCACCGGCAGGCCGCGTTCCGCCGCCATGC
>QMOF01000150.1 GCA_003650185.1 Chloroflexota bacterium
AACGGTAGACTAACCATTTTGGCCAGCTTGACTCTCATCCTGCCTCCTTTACCATTTCCTTGCTTGCCTTTAGGGCGAGCCGGAGCCCGGAGCCATGTCGATAGAACTGTATCGAATCTCTCATGGCAAGTCAAGTGCAGGCGACAATACCACGGTGTTATCTCATTTGACAAATCGGGCCAGTCGTGCTATATAGAAACTAGCTAGCTAGCTTGGGGCCAATTGGCTAGAAGGGAGTACCTTCGCTGGATAAGCTTTCGACAGAACAACTGAATACGGAGGCTAGCGCTAAGTTAAGTTAGCGTAGAAGGACTGAACTCAGTCTTACTGATTGAGAAAAAGATGATGGGCGTAGGGAGCTCCGGTTTCCGGAGCTCCCAGCCATTTTCAGGAGATTGGAATCCAGCTCACCCGGGGGCCTATGAGGATCACCGTAAGGATAAAGCCTGGTTCCCGAGTTGAGGGAATCGAACAGGATGGCGACATCCTCACAGTGCGCGTGAGGGAACGACCGGTCCAAGGCAAGGCTAACAGAGCAGCCATCAGGCTGCTGGCCAGGCACTTTGCTGTCCCCGAAAGCGAGGTCTGCATTCTGCGAGGGCACAAGAGCAAAACGAAGGTTGTCGAGATTGGCCAGCGCCAGGAGAAAGGCAGTCGTCGACCGGGGGCTCCGCTGAACCTCCAGGGGCAAAGCTGAGGAGTGGGGTCCATGTTTCACATTAGCGCCAAGGCCCTTCCCCGACATACGCAAGGCCAGGACTATGGAGCGCAGGAACAACACCAGCAACAGGCAGGCAGATAACAGTGCAAGGAAGTGGCCCAGCCCGAAGGCTTTCTTCACCAACATGTCCATTCCCATGCCGCTACACCGCAAGCTGTACCTCTTGCTGCGCAACAACTCCGTCAAGATTTGGAAGAGACAGCCTTGCTGCGGTCACCGCGGCCAGCCCGGCTGCTGACAAGTAGCTACAGCGCCTCCTGGGCAGGAGGGGAAGCGGTAGACCTTAGATACTCCCGAGGAGCGCCCGTTCGATTTCCGGGCGCCAGTCCGCTATACGCAGCGCCCAAGCACTCACCAGGCCATAGCATCCGGCAAGCATAGTATCACCGTAAGGTACCGCCTGGTAAGGGTTGAGCGAGGAACCAGCCATCAGGTTGCGGCGTGGCCCGGTCACCGCGACGAGGGGTGCCTCATCGTATCCCTGGACCACCAGTGCTCCGTGGCCGCCCGCCTGGTAGACCTCCTCGTCGGTCAGAGTGCCCTGGACAAGCCTGGTGATCAGTCCGTCCAGAGTAGCAGGGTCAAGAAGCGCGGTGTGATGCTCAAACAGGCCGGCAACGGAGCTTCCGCACAGGTGAAAGACCATGGTATGGGAATTGCCTATGTTCACCGTGACCACGTGGTCATGTCCAGATACCTCTCTATCAAGAAGGGCCCCCAGCGCAGCAGCCACGCCGGTGTCGAGGAGCAGCAGCGGCACGCCAACGTCAGCCGACCCGGCTACCGCCCTCATACGTGTAAGATACTCCGGCAATTCCGACCTCAGGTAGGCGAAGGCCATCAGCTCGTTTCTCTGCTTCATGACGCGCCGCAGGTGATCGAAGCGGAAACGACGGTTGGACATTCCCGGCGGAGTGAAACCGTGGTCCAGAACAGCCACCGCCAGAGCATCAAAGCCGTGATCGACTCCGAAGGCGCTGAGCGCTCCGCGAATCGCCTCCAGATTGAGGTCCCTGAGCACCATTGTCTCCAGGCCAGGCACAGACGGGACGCCGTCGGGGGCAACGATGGTCACACCCATGTCCTGTACCACCTCAAGGTTGTCGTGGAACGTCAGTGCTGCCTCCCTTGTGGCGTAGGCCGGCAGCCCGGACTGCATGTGCCGGGAAAGCGCTTTCTTGGCTGGGCCGCCACCCATTGTGGTGCCCAGGAACATAACAGGATGGCCACTGCTAGTGGCTCTAGAGATGCGCTCGGCAAGAATAGCGGTCGGCGAGGGCATGATCATCTTGACGCAGTTCTCAACCGCTTTTGAGCTGTCAAAGAGCAGTATGTCCTGAGTTCCAGTACCTATGTCGACCGCCAGAATGCGCATCCGCTGTTGCCCCCTGCCTTTCGTCTCTCCGAGGAAATCATAGCGCCGCTCTGGCGAGACGGCAAGATGACCAGCCTCGCATCCCTGCTAGCTCGCATTCTATCTTTGAAGCACGTCTCTCCATGCAATCAATCGAGATAGCTCAAGTTGATAGTGCCGGCAGCCTCTCTAGCCCGGAGAGCGGCATCCTGGGTGCCCTCGTAGTTCATCCCTAGACGTAGGGTGCAAAAGACTACCCAAAAGGGCAAGGGGGTGTTATACTGATAATGCTCCGGCTTGGCCGTAAAATTTACGTAGGGGCAGATTGTGGGGTGGGGATCACGAAGCAAAGCTAATATCAGGCAGGAACAGAGGCTATGAAAGTTCTCCTGGTGGAAGATGACGAGAATATCGTGGAGACCATTTCAATGGCTCTGCGCATGCGATGGCCTGAGGCCAAGCTGGTGGCGACGCACCTCGGTGAGAGAGGTGTTGAGCTAGCGGGGGATGAAGTACCCGATGTCGTTGTGTTGGACCTTGGCCTCCCCGATCTAAACGGGTTCGAGGTACTGAAGCGTATCCGCTCCTTCTCCTCAGTGCCCATTATCATCCTCACTGTGAAGTCAGAAGAGGCCGACATAGTCAAGGGGCTGGAGTGGGGAGCAGACGACTACATGGTCAAGCCTTTCCGGCAACTGGAGCTCCTGGCACGGCTGAAGACGCTGACAAGAAGGCAGAGCCCGCCAGGCAGCGTGGCGCCACTGGCCTGCGGTCCCCTGCGCTTCGACCCAGCGACACGGGAGCTCCTCTACAGTAATAAAGAGGTGAGTATCACTGCCACAGAAGGCCACATCCTTCAGCACCTGATGAGGAATGCGGGACATGTGGTAACTCACGCCAGCCTGGCAGAGGCGGTGTGGGGTGAGGTCTACGACGGCGCCATCAACAGCCTGAGGGTGCACATTCGGCGTCTCAGAGAGAAACTCGAGCAGAACCCGAATCGCCCAGTATTGATCCGGACCAAGGCTGGCGTTGGCTACTTCCTGGCGGTACCAGACCAGCGCTGATAGGACACTGGGAGATCGGCGTCACCGAGCGGGAACCTCAGCACTCCAGCGTCTGTATTTTTGCGGCTCTTTGGTAGGGTTCTGGCAGGTCTTCGGCCTGCCGCTTGCCAGAATCGGGCCGAGTCTTGTTGCAGCCGTCCAGACCGGGCACCGCTACCTGGATTGCCAGAGGCACAACCTAGTTGTGCCTCTCGTCTCCACATGGGCAATTGGCGTGTAGACGCCATCCGCCACCATCGGTTCGCCCTTCACGAGATTGGTTCGCTGCCCCAGCGATGACACCCCAGAACATGTCTTCTGTGCGGTCAATCGCTGGTCTGGGGCCGTCTCCCGAAGCTTGACACGCGACATGCTGTAGTCCATACTCTGCGTCAAGAAGGGGCACAAGGGCTTCCGACACGTCCTTAAGCGAGCAAACAGAGGGGGAGCCGTTTGCGCCAGGCACGAGGACTAGAGGGGGAACAACGATGAAAAGCGTAGCTATCACCGGGATCTCGGGCTATGTTGGTCAGCAGCTTCTCCACAAGCTGGCAGAGCAGGAAGAGGTAGAGCGAATCGTCGGTATCGACGTGAAGCCGCCAGATTCCGACTCGCCCAAACTGAAGTTCTATTCTAGAGACATACGGGCACCGTTCAAAGACATTCTGGCGGAGAACAAGGTAGACACTGCAGTGCACCTGGCCTTCGTGGTCACGCCTACCCGCAACACCGACGCCGCTCGAGACATCAACATAAACGGCTCGCGCAATTTCCTGGATTCGTGCGCTCAGGCATCGGTGGAACAAGTGCTGTATCTCAGCAGCCACACTGCGTACGGTGCACATCCCGATAATCCAATTCCGATCAAAGAAGATGCGCCCCTCAGGCCGCTGCCCAACTTCCGCTATAGCTGCGAGAAAGCCGAAGTTGAGCAGATGTTTCAAGAGTTCGTCGAGCAGCACCCCAGCGTCTGTGTGACCATCTTCCGCGCCTGCGCCATAGTAGGGCCAAGAGCCGGCACCGCGGGAGTCAATGTGCTCTTCACGCCCATAATGATGCGGCCCCTTGGATACAATGCCCCGTGGCAGTTCATACACGAGGACGATCTGATGGAGTCGTTCTACAGAGTACTGGCGCAGAGGCAAAGAGGGGTGTACAACATCGGAGGCGATGGATACGTGCCGTACAAGGAGATGATCGCCGCGGCAGGCAAGCCGTGCATTGTTCTGCCTGCCGCATTGCTGCGGTTCATCGTAGCCCTAACGTGGCGCCTTCATCTCCAGTCCAGGTCTCCGGCCGGCATAGAGTTCATGCAGTATCCTATAATAGTCGACGCCGAGAAGCTCCAGAAAACGACCGGTTACCGTTTCACCCACTCCTCCCGCGAAGCGCTAATGTCCCTTATCAGCGCAGTCAGACCGGGCTCGCAGAGGTGATTCCCGCTGACATCCCCGGTTGTCACGAACGGAAGGCAGCAGAGACCGCTTGACACCCTTTTGATGTGGTCTTATCATACCTAGCATCACGAGGTATCAGGTGGCAGAAAGCGTCCTTCTACGGCTGTGTTGCTACGGGGGCGAGACGCATATATAATGTCTGCGGCTCGATGTGCGACAGGCGGTCCAGATACCTTCGGAGGGCTGGTGGGGTGATGGCGAGGCCGGGGATTGGGATTCTTTGCCTGCGCGTGCTCTCAGGAGGGGCGAACCCTACTATCCGCGTGTGTCCCACAGGGATGGCAAGTAGTAGTGAGACAGCCCGCGATTTCTCCCAGGAATGATTGTACACACTCCTCAGCAAGACAAGGCGAGCTTCGCGACACTTGAGCGTTTTCGGGAAGTCAACAGGACCTTCCCAAAGACAGCCCACGTCATGGAGCAAAAGGCGTTGGGCAAGGCGGTTTTCGGCTGGCTGTGTACCTATGTTCCGGAGGAAATCATCCACGCCGCTGGGGCGCTGCCCATCAGGGTGGTTGGCTCCACCAGCGAAACCGATCTCGATGATGGCACGGCCTACCTTTACGTCAATAATTGCTCTTTCTCCCGCAGTTGCCTGCAATTGGGCCTCAGGAGAGAGTACGAGTTCCTGGACGGCGTGGTCGGGGGGTCCACCTGCGATGGGGCTCGGCGCTTGTTTGATCTGTGGCGTGTCTACGTGGGCACTCCTTTTCATCACGTACTCACGGTGCCCCGCAAGTACACGCGCAGAGCGCATGAGCTCTACTGCGCCCAGGTTGAGGACTTCAAGAAACACCTGGAGCAGTTCCTGGGCGTCCAGATCACTGACCAGGCACTGCGCCAGTCCATAGACCTGTACAACGAGTGCAGGAGGCTCCTGAGGTCTCTCTACGAGCTTAGAGAGCGCGATGCGCCCCCTATCACTGGCGCGGAGACCATGGAGGTCCTCAACGCCAGTTTTCGTATGCCCAAGGAGCTGTTCAACGCGTACTTGAGAGAGCTACTGGAGGAGGTCTCTGCGTCAGGCACAGGGCACACCGGTACAGCTCGCCTGATGATAACTGGCAGCGTTCTCACCAGCCCGGAGTTCATCAGGTCAATCGAGCAACTGGGGGGGCTGGTGGTGGCAGACGAGCTGTGCACCAGTACCAGGTACTGGTCAGACCC
>QMOF01000151.1 GCA_003650185.1 Chloroflexota bacterium
CAGCGTTGTGGCCCCTGGGACCCTGGCATCCATCACTTCATTTGACAAAACCGAGTCAACCAAGTATATGTTATGTCATCCCGAAAAGGGCACCTTAACAAACGGACGGAGGAGAAGTCGTCTGATCATTTCGGTACGGCTTCGCATGGAGAGGGGGGTGTGCCTGCTTCCGTCGTTTGTTATCTTGTGGCCTGCGCTTCTCTGGTCACTTGCACCCCGCTCCGGTCCTTTAGGCCGCGGCTGGCCATGCTGCTGAAGCAAAGCCAGGCCCGAAAGCACTGTACCCCCTTCTGCCAATGTGTCCAGATTCTCGCTAATCTGGCTAAGAAAAGGGTGAAGCATCCACTTCACACTCTTCGCTGGATACTACCAGTCAACCCTGGGCATCCAGGGAGGAGTATTCGGGTCAAGGCGGAGAATTGCCAATATTCCCGCCGGGCCGTTTTTGCTTGCGAGTGCCTCGGGAATACCGAGAGCGCAACTCGCCGGTTGATAAAGGAGGTAAGGTATGAAAGCAGTGGTCACTGGAGGCACCGGCCTGCTTGGGAGCTACATCGTAGAGGCGCTTGTAGCCCGAGGGCACGAGGTACGAGCTCTGGCACGCAAGACATCGGACACAAGTCACCTCAGCACTACCGGGGCTGAGATCGTCTACGGAGACGTCTGCGACTACGATAGTCTGCCTCCTGCGGTCGACGGCGCAGACGTCGTGTTCCACGCAGCCAGCAGGGTCACACCCGGCTGGGGAACCTGGGAGGACTTCGAAAACACAATCGTGAAAGGTACACAGAACCTGCTGAATGCCAGCGTTGACGCAGGGGTTGGTCGCTTCCTCCACGTCAGCAGTCACAGCGTTCTGGGCAAATCGTGCTTGTGCGACACCCCCGCCGACGAATCGGCACCCTGCGACCTCGAGTTTAATGCCGACACCTACTACGACTATGCCAAGCTGAAGGCCGAGCAGCTTGTCCTGGACTATCACAACCAAGGCAAGATCAAAGCCACGGTGATCAGGCCGGCCATGATATATGGTCCCAGAGATAGACTGCTCACCGACCGCGTCTACCGTCATATGGCGTCGCCCATCATCGTGTGGCCAGGAAAGGCCAACCCGAGGTGTGCCCCGGTCTACGCCTCAGATGTGGCCGAGTGTGCCATCCTGGCCGCCACCAGCGACAAGGCAGTGGGCCAGATCTACCATGTCGCACCGGACAGGGAAATATGGTTCAGGGAGTTCTGCGGCTACATGATCAAGGCCCAGGGAGGAAGACGGGTTCAGATGCGCATCCCATACGGCGCAGCCATTGTCTTCTGTCTGTTCCTGGAGTTGTGGCAGAAACTGCGCCGCTCCAAGAACATGCCCTACCTGACACGTTCCAGCACGCGCTTCCTGAACGAGGGAATGTACATCGACGGCTCCAAGGCCAGGCGAGAGTTAGGTTGGGAGCAGAAGGTCTCGATGGAGGAGGGCACCAGGCTCTACGTGCAGTGGAGGCGGTCTGACCAGGCTAAGTGACCTGGACTTCTCTTCATGCCTGGCCCGGCCGATGTTGTCTCAGGAACAGGTAAGCATGCAGTTGGCCTCCTCTGTGGCGGCTACACCATGAGAGCTCTGGTCACCGGTGCCACTGGCTTCCTCGGCAGCTTCATTGTGGAAGCATTGCTGGCGCACTCTCACCAGGTGCGCGCGCTGGCGCGCAGCACTTCAGATACAAGTCACCTGGAGACCACAGGCGCCGAGGTGGTATACGGTGACATAGAGGACTATGACAGCCTGCCGCGCGCGGTCGACGGTGTAGATACCGTATTCCACACAGCGGCCAGGGTCACGCCCGGATGGGGCAAGTGGATAGAGTTCGAGAACACAATCGTCAAGGGCACCTCAAATCTCCTCAGGGCCAGCGCAGAGGCGGATGTATCTCGCTTTCTCTTCATCAGCAGCGTTACCGTTGGCGGCAAGCTCGTCTGCGGCAATACGCCGGCCGACGAGGAAACCCCCGCTGCAGTGGAATTCTCTGCTGACACCTACTATGACTATGCCAAGAAGAAAGCCGAGGAAGCGGTCCTCGACTACCACCGCCAGGGCAGAATCAGGGCCACGGTCATCAGGCCGGCTATGATCTACGGACCCCGGGACAGGTTGCTCAGCGACCGGGTCTACCGTCAGACCTCAAACCGCATCATCGTGTGGCCCGGAAAATCGAACCCCCGGTGTGCCCCGATCTTTGTCTCGGACGTGGCCGAGTGTGCCGTACTTGCGGCCACCAGCGACAGCGCCGTCGGCCAGGTCTACAACGTCGCACCCCCGGGCGAGATATGGTTCCAGGAGTTCTGCGGCCACATGATCAAAGCCCAGGGGGGCTGGCGCATACAGGTGACCATTCCCTACTGGTTTGCCTATGCTTGCTGCGCCATGATGGAGGCTTGGTCAAAGCTGCGGCGGGTGAAGCAGATGCCGTACCTGACCCGCTCAGGGCTCCGATTCCTCAACGAGGGCATGTACATCGATGCCTCCAAGGCCACAAGGGAACTGGGCTGGCAACCCACGGTCTCCATGGAGGAAGGCACCAGGCGCTATGTTGAATGGCGGCGGACGCAGTCCAGGCCGTAGTACTGCACTGTGGACTGACCAGGCACTCCCCGACTGCCGAGGTAGCTACGCACAGCCTATATGAAAGACTGCTTCAGCAGGCCAATGGCTTTCCTGACTCTGTCAGCAGCATCCGGGGCCTCCCGCCGGATAGCGTCCGAGGCTTGCTCTACCTCTTCCTGGACACCAGGCGGAAGCCCTCCATATACCATGACGAAGGACCTGCGTCTGCGCTCCAGGCAGAACCGCAACCGCTCAAAGGTGTCCTTTGACAGATAGCTGTTGACCGTGTCCAGCATAGCCTGCTTGTCTTGCGGCAGTCGTCCTTCCACCTCCCACAGCAGGTTGGCCATCTGGTCACTGGCCACGTAGGTATTGCAGTCCAGGTTCTCGATGAACAGGCCGATCTCGGCGACCACCTCGTCTTCGTCCATGGGCTCGAACTCTCCGCTCTCGACCTGCTCATCCAGCAGTATCCCTCGACCAACAATAAGGCTCCTCAACCTGACGAAAGCGGGGCCTATCTCGTTCACCACGCGCGCCGACTCCAGGGCATGCTTCTCCGACCACCTTCTGCCCCCCAGCCCAGGCATGACGTATTCCGACAGCGATATGCCCGCTTCCACCACCCGGCGCCCACCCCTGACGTGTTCCTCCGCTGTCACCCCTTTGTCCATGAAGGCCAGTACCTCATCGGCCCCAGACTCCAGCCCCACATGCAATCGGGTCAGGCCCGCCTGATGCAACTGCTTCAACTCATCAAGCGATCTCTTGGAAAGCGTCTTGGCACGGCCATAAGATGTCACCCGTTCAATGCTGGGGAAGCTCTCCTCGAGGTAGGTGAGCACCTCCAGCAGCTCGGGCACGCGCATGATGGGCGTGTCGGCGTCCTGGAGGAAGGCAGTCCGCCCGCCGGTTGACAGCCAGTTGGCCACATTGACCAGGCTGTGCAGCCTCGGCTCCAGCCCCTCGGGATCGGGCGAGTTTCTGCTGTAGAGATCGGGATTGTCCCCGATGATGCCCCTCAACAGGGCATTGTCCATCCTGCCGCCCAACCCTGCCCGCCAGGAGGCAGCCTTCAACTCCTCAGCCAGCCCGCGGGCGACGTCGATGTCGGCCTTGATCTCGGACACGCTGCGGTACTGGAACTTCTGCCCCTTGTACACAGGACAGAAACGGCACCTGTTCCAGGGGCAGTTGCGGGTGGCCCTGATGAGCAAGGAGCGATCGCGACCCTCGCTCGGCGGTCTTATGGGGCCCAGCTCGTAGAACCAGCGCTCCAACCTGTTGGCATTGATGCGGTAGCTCACTTGACTTCCAGGCGCATTACCTTACATGTAGAGATAGACCAGCAAACAGGTGTGCATAACCATTGTACTCTCGGCAGCGTAGCGCCGACCCTGACCTGCGAGGTGCAAACTCGGTTGGTGAGATACGAGAGGCAGACCATGTAGAGACAGGTCACCCGGAACGTTGCGCCTTCACCACGAACCTGTCCACCAGGTCCACGGTGTTGGTTACGTTGAGCTTGTGGAAAAGCAGCGAGAAGCGGGCCTCCAGCGCCTCCCGAATCCGTGCAATACTTTGCTCGGGAAGCGCCCACATCTCTTTCTTGAAATCCCCGAATGCCTTCTTCCTGGTCTTGTAGATGAACTGCTCCTCTGAATCGCTTTCCTTTCGCTCGGTGCTGTACTTCTCCAGCAGGTGCCGACGAATCTCCTTCAGCAAGTCTTGGGGGAAATGAGGACTGTCGTAGATCATGTTCTGGAAGCCGGTAGCCAGGTGCACCTCCAGCGTGCCAACCTGCGGGAAACGGTCGAATGCTTCTTCGGGGAGAGTGGAGGCACCATGTTGCACAGCGCCCCCCAAGCCATACTCCTCCCTGGCAACACGCGACAGCTTCTTCAGAGTGTCGAAGTCAAGCTTGACCTGGGCCACACTTCCGTCGGGCAGAACCACGCCACCGTGCGTCGTCCCGGTCTGCACGCTGATCTTGGAGATACCCTTCACCTCCGGACCAAGGAAGTTGCGGTACCCACGCATGAACGCCCTGAGGTCGTCAACAGTGCTGTTTGCTTTGCCTACCTCCCCGATCTCGCCCCCGATAGAAACGGTCGTTGCCTCTGGTTCGATCTGCCGTATATACCGGGTCAGCTCAGCGGTAACACGACAGTTCTCCTCCTGCTGCTGCTCCAGAGTTGCCTTGCTCAAGTCGACCAGGGTTGAGGCGTCTATGTCAATGTTGAGAAAATCTGCCTCTAGCGCCTGCGAGACCAGCCCCTTCAACGCGTTCAGCTCCTCTTCAGGGTCAGCGCTAAACCTGGCCCGGTTGACCTGGAAGTGGTCCCCCTGGAGGAACACCGGGCCTCTGAACCCCTCCTTCACAGCAGCAGCGAGAATGCAGGCTGCGTACTCCCCCGGGCTCTGTTTGGTATACCCTATCTCCGACCGGGCAAGCTCGAAGATGAAGGCCCCCACGTTCCCTTTGAGCGCAGCCCCGAAAACAGCCCGGGCCACCTGATAGGTGATTCCGCGTATATTGATGGCTGGGACCGTTATGCCGCTGTACAGTCCCTTACCCGCCGCCTCGTACAAATGCTGGGTGCTGGCAGGAAACACGCCGCGATCGCGTGCCAACTCGCCGATTATCCGCCGAGACTTCTCTCTGGCACCGGCGTCAGCGGCGAATACAGCGTCACTTACCAGCGTGTCGATCCCGTCATCGGACATGATATGCACATACCCCCGCCAGACCTGGGCCCGCCACCACCAGCCATTCAGCCGACCAGCGCCTCCTGCTCTTCCTCCCTCGTCGGCTGGCAGGAACCAAGAATAGTACGCCGCCCATTGTACCGGTCAACGTCATAGTACTTGTTCACATCTACCAGGTTCGGTTTGCCGGTTGCCACCTTCAGCGGAACGGCAGTGACTTTGCCGTTCCTGAAACTGACCATCTTCCCGAAGTCTTCCCTCACCACCAGGTCAATCGCAGCAATCCCAAAATACCTCCCCATCCTGCGATCAAAAGCGCATGGTGCACCACCCCGCTGCAAGTGGCTCAGCACTACGCTGCGGGACTCCAGCTTCGTAGCTTTGCTGATCTCGGTGGCCAGAAACTCCCCAACCCCACCCAAGGG
>QMOF01000152.1 GCA_003650185.1 Chloroflexota bacterium
CTTGCGGGCCATGGCCAGGCGGGTGGCGGAGGGCTCGCTGACTATGATCCTCGAGGCCCCAGCAGCCCGGCACGCCTGGGCGACAAGCTGGCCGATCATGCCTGCGCCCAGCACGACCACCGTCTCACCGGCCTGGATGCGGGCCCTTCTCACTGCATGGCAGGCCACTGCCAGGGGCTCGACGGTGGCCGCCTCCTCCCAATCCATCCCCTCGGGCAGGTGGAACAGCATCATCCCCAGCATGGGGTTGGGTATAATGACATATTCGGCGAAGGCCCCCGGCAGCCCCTCCCCGGGGACGGTGGGGTTGGGACACCTGTAGGGCTGGCCCTGCCGGCACCAGTAGCAGTCCCCGCAGTTGCGATAGCCGGTGCCCAGTACTCTGTCACCTGCTTTCAGCCCCTTGATGGCCCGGCCCACCTCTGCCACCTCGCCGCTGAACTCGTGCCCCAGTATTACGGGCTTCTGAGGTGAGGCTGTGCCACCCGTCTTGTACGTGTGGGCATCCGTGCCGCATATGCCACAGGTCCTCACCTTGACCAGAATCTCGTCATCGCGTGGCGAAGGGTCCTCGACAGTCTCGACTCTTACGTCTCGCGGACCGTAGACTATGGCGGCTTTCATGGCCGGTGTGTACCCCTCGTAGTATACCACTTGTCCATGGCTTCGGCGATTGCCGATGACAGAGCGCATGTGACGGAGAGGGGGGTGGAGGACACCTGCTCACAACTGCTGTGAGATCCAATTCCCTTTTCAGACTTGCCCCGAATCCCGTGGCAGGCGCATACCCCTGGTGGCGATGATGCCTCTCATGATTTCCGATGATCCCGCCGCGAACGTCTGCACCAGGCATTCCCGGCAGAGACGTTCCACCTTGCCGCCAAGCGGTGCCCCTTTGGCACCCCCTTTCAGTTGTGCTGCCAATCCGAGAATCTCCGCGGCGGAGGCTGCGAGCCTCTGCCACAACTCGCTGGCGAAAAGCTTCAATGCAGCGGCTTCGTGCGTAGCAGCGGTACGGCTGGTTTGCAGCCAGGCCAGGCGGTAGGCAAAGAGCCTGGCAATCTCAATCTCTACGTGCAACTGAGCCAACCTCTGCCATGTCAGAGGATCACTTCTCAGGAAGGGACTCTCCCTGACGTAGGCCGCCAGTTCTTCGAACATTCGCCTCAGTCCTCCCACTGAAAAGACGCGCTCGAATTCGAGAGCTGCAAGAATGTAGTAGAAGCCCCGGTTCTTCTTACCAACCAGGTTCTGCCTGGGGACGGAAACGTTGTCGTAGAAGACCTCATTGGTCCTCATTCCACCCAATGTCCACAGGGGTCGAATCGATATCCCTGGGCTTTGAAGGTCGACAATGAAAAGGGAGATGCCCCGGTGCTTTGGCTTGCCGGACTCCGTGCGGGCCGCCAACCAGTGATAGTGAGCATAGTGGCACCTGGTGTTATACAGCTTCTGTCCGCTCATAATGTAGTGGTCTCCGGCTTCCTGGGCCCAGATTTCGAGGCCAGCCAGGTCCGACCCCGCCTCGGGCTCAGTGTAGCCCAGGGCAAACTCAATCTCACCCCTGGCAATCCTGAGAAGATACTGATCCTTCTGTTCCTCCGTGCCATACAGCATAAGTGTAGGGCCGACCATGCCAGCTCCGACCATGGAAGCTCCTTCGGGCAGTGCTCCAGAGTAGTCCAGTTCCTCGTGGATGATGAAGCGATACACGGGGTCAAGGCCCAAGCCGCCATACTCTCTCGGCCAGGTGGGCGTCAGCCAACCTCTTACCCCAAGCTTGCGGACCAGCTCCCAGGTGTGAGGACCCCACCCCAGCCCCGACTCGGCCTCCTGCAAAATAGCAGGAGTAGCGTGCTTTCTGAGGAAGTCGCTGAACTCTTGTCGGAAGGCTTCTTCTTCGGCAGAGAAAGCGAAGTGCATTGCGTGCCTGGGACTCTATTCTTCGGTGTCATCAGCGCCGTTGTATGCTGCTGATCTCACTGCCCTCATCCTGCGGCGTTCAACGAGGACGGTATACACTTGCCGGAATACCACTGGCATGACTACAGCCAACCCTATGAGGTCGGTCTGCCATCCCGGCGTCATCATGAGGATGGCTCCGGCGATGAGTGACAGCCTCTCCAGCCGGGCCAGCCTGCGCAAGAAATGGCCCTGTACGCCGGCTGCAATGAGGGTGACACCCACGATGCCTGACAGGAACGCGAGTGCTATGCGCCCTCCCGGGCCGATAGCCACCAAGGCTGGGTTGTAGGCAAAGATGAAAGGCACCACGTAGGCTACTATGGCTATGCGCATGGCCTGAACTGCGGTCTTCATCATAGGAGCGCTGGCTATCGATGCTCCGACGAAGACTGCACCGCATACGGGCGGCGTGATGTTGCCTATGATGCCGAAGTAGAACACAAACAGGTGAGCGGCGATGGGTGGTATCCCCATCTCGGTCAGGGCCGGGGCTACCAGAATGGCAAGCAATATGTAGCAGGCGGTGGTCGGCAGTCCCATGCCTAGTATGTAGCTGGATATGGCTGTCAGAACGAGCAAGGCGAACACATTGCCTCCGGAGAAATCTACGAGCATGCTGGAGAGCTTGACGCCCAGCCCGGTCGTGTAGATGACGCCAACCATTATGCCTATGGTGCCGCAGAGCACGGCCACCTCGAGCATTCCTTTGCTGCCGGCCTCCAGACCTCCGAGGAGCTTTGACAGGTTTACCCTGGTCTCTTTCGACAAGAGACTGACCAGCACCATGGCTATTATGGAGTACAGGGCTGCTTTGGTGGGGTTCCAGTTGAGCACGGCGATGAAGTAGATCAGTACGACCACCGGGATTATGAATAGCCAGCCACGGGCGAGCGTCTTCCGCAAAGAGGGTAATGCCTGGGGGGGCAGGCCCTTGAGCCCCGTTCTGGCAGCCTCGAGGTCTACCATGAAGTAAAGGCTCACGAAATAGAGGGCGGCCGGTATGAAAGCGGCCACGCAGACTGTCCAGTAAGACACCTGAAGCCAGTCGGCCATGATAAAGGCAGCCGCACCCATTACCGGGGGCATGATCATTCCCCCCGCCGAGGAGCAGGCCTCTACTGCGCCGGCAAATTCAGGTTTGTAGCCTGTCCTTTTCATCATGGGAATAGTGATCGCCCCGGTGCTGGCCACATTGGCGATACAGCTACCCGAAAGCGTGCCGAAGAGGGCGCTGGCGAGCACAGCTACCTTCGCTGGTCCGCCCCTGAAGCGTCCGGCCACGGCACGGGCGAAGTCGAGGAAGAAGTCGCCGCCTCCCGAGACGTGGAGAAAGGAAGCGAAGAGGATGAACATGAAGATCATGGTGGCCGAGATTCCCAGGAGGGAGCTCCAGATACCGAGATCACCGACATACATGTCCAGGAGTATTCGTTCGATGGAGTAGCCTCTGGCATGAAAGACCCCGGGGAAATAGTCAGAGAAAAGGGCGTACAAGAGGAAGAAAGCCACCAGTGATGGTATCAGCCAGCCGATGAGCCTCCTCGCGGCTTCGAGCAGCACTATGATGGTGATTATGCCAAAGACGGTGTCGAGAGTAGTTGGGGTCGCTATACGCACGACTAGCTCTCTCTCATAGAGGGCGAAAACGTAGGCGCAGCCTGAGAAACCGAGTATGGCTAGGACAATGTCATACCACGGGAACCTGCCCTTAAGGTCGCGCTTGCGCATCGGGACCAGAAGGAAGGTCAGAACAACGAAGAATGAGAGGTGCACTGCGCGATGGGTGATGTGGACGACGTTCCAGTTGAAAAGGTAGTCGAGTACGTTGCTGAGGACGATGATGTGGTAGATGGAGGCAACAATGGCAATGATGGTGATCAGCTTGGCCGCCTTCCCTGTGAGGGGCCTTCTCTTGGCTATGGCTATTTCAAGCTTGGTCCAGTCTGACTCTGTGCTCAATCAAATGGCCTCCAAAAGACACAGTGCAGGGTATCCCCCTGCACTGTGCTATTCTGTTGATGGCCTGCTTTGCCTACAGTTGCTACTGCACCTCGGCTAGGAGCTTGTTCTGCAGTGTCTCCAGTTCGGATGTCCAGACCCCTTTTTCCTTGAAGTACTTCACCACGCCAGGGTGCCATGGGGCCACGGTGTTCCTGTCTATGTGGTCCAGGGAGTAGTCTTTCATCAGTGGGTGGATGGCCGTAAGCTCGTCGTAGTGCTCGTACAGGGCCTTGGCCAGATCATACACCAGGTCTTCGTCCACCTCGTTCTTGACGATCAGGAAGTAGACATAGGCAACCATGTGCACGTCCTGGTCTTGCCCTTCATAGGTACCTGCTTCCATGGTGTACGGGAAGAAGTAGGGATTGTCCTCACATATCTGCTCCAGGATGTCCGGTTCTATGCTGATGAACCGGCAGTCCACATCATTGACCAGCTCGGTGATGGTGGCGTTCGGGACGCCGAGTGTATAGCTCAGGAGATCGTGTCTGCCTTCCTTCAGGGCATCGATCATGTCGGGAAGGGTGTAGTAGGAGATGGCTGTGAGGTCATCGTCGGTAAAATCGTAGTACTTCTGCAAGGCATTCAGGTCTGCCAGCCAGACCCCGCCATACTTCCTCGTCATCTCGTAAGGCCATATCCTTGCGCCGGAACCCTTGATATCGGCCATCGTTGTTATATCAGAATCCTCTCTGACGATCCTGTAGAACGCAGCCATATGGCCGGGCATGACGACCGAATAGGCATGATTCTTTTCGAAGCGTGGGGCAACCCCGTGAGTGGCCTCGTAGGTGTCCAGGGCGGACAGTAGCGCCATCTCGGCATATCCACCTTCCAGGAGCTCCACGTTTCGTGCGCTTCCTGTGCTGGCCTCTGGGGTGACTGTTACCGGCCCGTACCTGTTCAATACTTCTCCAAGAGAGACACCGGCCAGGTAGACATCACCACCCACGCTGGCCGTGACGAGGGAAAGTCCTTCCTCGCCACCGCAGCCAACCGAAATAGCGCTGGTAGCCAGAATCAGAATCAAGCACAAACTCAACAGTAGTCTTCGCATTGACGCCTCCTTTATTGGCGCAACAGGTAGCGCCTGTCCGCTATTGTGTCAGCTCGATGTCCGCCGTAGCGACCACGGCATCGTCGACTATCATCTGGATGGTGTATGTTCCAGCAGCGAAGCCCTTCAGGCTCAACTCGCCCGTAAAGGTACCGGACGCATCTGCCTCAGGGACGGGCGTCACCAGCCCGGTGAGGCCCACCGTCCCGTCATCGGTGAGCATGACCAGCTGCACCTTGTCCCCAGCGCTCAAACCGGAGCCGGTTACAGTCACTGTCCCCCCCACCGCGACACTCGACGGGTCGACGACAAGCTCGCCTGACTTCTCGCTGCAGCCGACCGCTATGGCCGATATGCCTAAGAGGCAAACAAGGAGTCCCAACGCTACCACATTCCTGACACGCATACAGTTCTCCTTTCTAGACCAACGTCGGATGGTCTTGCCAGCGGATGCCACCTGTCAGGTGCTGGACTGGAAATTCAACTCGGGACTGAGGCTAAGGCTTGACATAAATGCCACCCGCGTGATGC
Source organism: Chloroflexota bacterium (assembly GCA_003650185.1). Lineage (GTDB taxonomy): Bacteria > Chloroflexota > Dehalococcoidia > UBA2247 > RBG-13-53-26 > B9-G15. The sequence goes on from QMOF01000152.1 coordinate 5,555, forward strand.
TAGCACACGGCCTCGCACCTGTCAAGCCAATGTACTCGTCCACTACATATGAGACAGTTGGAGGTCCGGGGCGATCTCCGGATGGCAGTCTCTAAGATACTCCGCAGGCGTTCTCCATTGCAATGCTTGATGAGGGCGGATGTGGTTATA
>QMOF01000153.1 GCA_003650185.1 Chloroflexota bacterium
CGCTCACCTACACCGATGACACCCACATGATGATCAGCATCGCCGAGTCCTTGGTGGAGTGCGGCGGCTTCGATGGCGAGCACATGAGCCGCAGGTTCATGGAGAACTACCGCCGAGAGCCGTGGCGCGGCTACGGGCCTGGACCGCCCCGGGTTTTCAGGCTGACTGAAGGCGGGGAGGCATGGGACGTAGCGGCGGAGAGGCTGTATGGGGGCGGCTCTTTTGGCAACGGTGCTGCTATGCGCATCGCGCCCATTGGCGTCTTCTGGTACGACGACCCGGTGAAACTGAAGGAGATGGCCTGTGCCTCCAGCAGAATCACCCATGCTCACGAGTTGGGGATGGAGGGGGGAGCCCTGCAAGCGTACGCGGTTGCCCTGGCCACTGCCGCCGATCCATCAGACGGGCTTCGGGGTGGCGACTTCGTGGCCAGGCTGCATGACTTCGTGGAGTACGACGTCTTCAAGCGGAAGGTTCAGGCTATAGCAGACCTGGAGGGCGAAGACGACAGGTCGAGGGTTGTAGCAGAGCTTGGTCATGGCATAGAGGCCTTCGAGTCTGTGCCAGCGGCGATCTACTCCTTCCTGCGCTATCCGGGCTCTTTCGAGGAAGCGGTCACCTATGCCATAAGCCTGGGTGGCGACACCGATACCATCGGGGCCATGACCGGCGCCATATCCGGCGCCTATCTCGGTATTGAAGCCATCCCCCGCAAATGGCGGGACCGGCTGGAGAACGGGGACTACATCGCAGACCTGGCGGAGCGGCTGTGGGTGCTGAGGTCGTGACCGCTACCCCTGGTCGATCTTGAACTCCCACTGGCAGGCGATCTCATCCCGACTCTTCCGCGGCGGCACCTTCAGTCCCCTTACCTGTATGGCGGGGTTGACCGCCCTGGTGTAGGCTTTCATGGCCTCCTCTTCCAGCACCTGGCAGGTGGGTACTATCTTCTCCGGAGCGTTCTTCTCCAGGGAGACGAGGGCCGGGCAGTGGCGGACGGTGAGCACGGCGTGGTTGTTGCTCTTCAGGTCGAAGTCATAGTCAAATACGTCCTGGGCAAACGAGGCGATCATTTGGCAGGTCTTGACGTAGGCAGCCACGTCATTGCCGGTGATGTTCAGGGCTTCCATGGCCCACTTCATCTCGTATTTGCCTATGCGCGTCCAGTTGGCCAGGGTGCACTCAAAGGCTGCGTCACTGCCTAGCCTGTTCTCCACCTCCTGCTGCCAGTAGGCGTCGAGCAAGAGCAGCTCCTTGCAGTATGCCTTCAGCAGCCGGGCGAGCACGTCCTTCGAGAAGTCCTCATACCTGATATTGGGCCTGAACTCCCCGCTGTAGTCCTTAAGTTCCTCCAATTCTGGCCTCCTCTTTAGCAGTCAGTTATCCTCAGGTCCGGGTCCACCAGAGCGGTGCTCCGAGCCAGACCCGGTCCCTGACCCCTTATAGGCCAGCCGCCCGCTGGAAGTCAAGCCGCGCTCAATGTCGTCGATGTGGCCGAGGAAGTATAATGTCCCCAAGCTCGAAGTAAAGGAGGCTAGATGAGACTCTGCCTGGTCCACATAACCGAGTTGCCCCAGGAGTTCCATGACGCCTGGTTAGGGGCGGTGGAGCAAAGCTTCCGCAAAGTGCTGCGACCAGATACGGAGGTGGTGCTGAAGCCGATAAGGCGTGGGCTGAAGGGGGACAACGTCCTTGATTTCGACAACCCGTATTTCGCCTTTCTGGACAGGAGGGAGATCATTGAGGCATTCATAGAGGCGGACGCCGAGGGCTTCGATGCGGCCAGCGTTCACTGTTTCGGCGACCCCGGGGTGAAGGAGGCCAGGGCAGTGGTCAATATGCCCATTTTCGGCCCGGGCGAGTCCTCCTTGCACTTTGCCTGCCAGCTCGGGCGCAGGTTTGCCATAATAGCCGCCAACATGCCAGGCCAGCTCGGCCAGGTTTCGGAGCAGGTGAGACAACACGGGCTTGAGGGACGCCTGATACCGAATGGCATAAGGTTCGACAAAGAGCCCTTCGCCCAGGTGTGGGAGAAGTGGCTGGGCAACCCGCAACTGGCTGCCGACGCCGTGGCCGAAATCGCGGAGGAGTGTGTGGCCGACGGCGCCGATGTGATAGTGCTTGGCTGCGCCGGGACAAGCCTGCTGTGCAGCATGGTGGGCTTCAATCAGATCAGCGTGAGCGGGCAGACCGTGCCCATCCTCGACTGCGTCATGGTGGGTATGAAGACAGCCGAGATGGCGGTGGACATCAAGAACGGGGCGGGACTGCCGATTCCGAGCAGGGCGAGGAACTATGTTCTTCCTTCCAGAGACGACTGGACAAGAGTGAGGTCCGCGTTCGGGCTGCCAAGTCGGATGGAGCGACCTTGACGGCGGTGCGCATGGTAGGCCGCTGGTAGGGAGTCGAACAGTCACGCATCGCCGGTGGGAAGACGTCGGCAAGGGAGTTGTGGTATATTTAGGCATCTGGCGAAGCCGAATTGAATGGTGTGCAAGGATGGTGTGCTACCCTCTGCTGAACGGGGGACCACCAACTCTCTTTGTCTCGCCAGGCCGTGGGAGTGAGGCATTATGCCTGGCACCCGCTTTGCATTGGTCCGGCCCGCGGCCTTATGTTGGCGGCCGACAGGCAACACAGCCGGGGTCGTTATACTTGTGCTTCTGAAAGGGGGGTGAGCGGTCTATGAAAGACTCGCGGCTGGCCATGAATCCCAACAAGCTGGTCCAGTATCTGGAGAAGCCGCCGGAGGAATTCACCAAGGAAGACCTGATAAAGTTCATAGAGGCACACAATATACAAATGGTCAACTTCCGCTTTGTTGGAGGCGATGGCAGGCTGAAAACCCTGAACTTCGTGATTACCGGCAGGAGCCAACTGGACAGACTGCTTTCTGCGGGAGAGAGAGTGGACGGCTCCAGCCTGTTCTCGTACATCGACGCAGCCTCGAGTGACCTGTATGCTGTACCCCGCTACAAGACTGCTTTCGTGAACCCGTTTGCCCCCATACCCACTGTAGACATACTGTGCTCCTACTACACCAAGGACGGGAACCCTCTTGCGAGTTCCCCGGAGAACGTCCTGCGCAAGGCTCATGAGGTCTTGAAGGGCAGTACGGGACTGACCCTGGAGGCTATGGGGGAGCTGGAGTACTACGTGTTGTCTGGCAAACAAGACCTCTATCCCACGAAGAGCCAGAAGGGCTACCAGGAGTCTTCGCCGTTCTGCAAGTGGGAAACGCTCAGGTGCGAGGCTATGCAGGCTATCGCTCAGGCCGGGGGCAACATCAAATATGGTCACTCCGAGGTGGGCTACATCTCCGGAGAGGAGCACGATTTCGAGCAGAACGAGATCGAGTTCGTCCCGGTGCCTGTGGAGGATGCAGCCGACCAGATTGTGGTCGCCAGGTGGGTGCTCAGGATGATTGGCTACAAGTATGGGGTGGCCGTCAGCTTTGCCCCCAAGATTGCAGTGGGACACGCCGGCAACGGTATGCACGTTCATACCAGGCTGATGAAGGACGGGAAGAACGTGATGGTGTCGGACAACGGCCTCACCGACATTGCCAGAAAGGCCGTTGCCGGTTACCTGACCCTGGCACCTTCGCTGACTGCCTTTGGAAATACTGTGCCGCTTTCCTTCCTGAGGCTCGTGCCTCACCAGGAGGCGCCTACGAATATCTGCTGGGGAGACACCAACCGTTCCGTACTGGTGCGGGTTCCGCTGGGATGGCAGAACGTGGGCGGCATGATACGCGATGCAAACCCGCAGGAGAAAGAGGCATCTTCGGAGTACAGCGAAAGCCAGACGGTGGAGTTTCGTTGTCCCGATGGGTCGGCCAATGTCCATTTTCTCATGGCCGGGCTGGCTGTCGCGGCCCGACATGGGCTGGAGATGGGAGATGCGCTGGAGGTGGCCCACAAGCTGTATGTGGATGTGAATATCTTTTCCAGTGAGCACAAGGGGATGCAGCAGACACTGCCTCAATTGCCCACTTCGTGCTGGGAATCTGCCGAATGCCTGTTACGGGATCGTCATGTCTATGAGAGGGATGGCGTTTTCCCTCCTCTGGTGGTCGACGGGCTGGCTCGAACGCTGAAGTGCTACGATGACAAGGACTTGAGCGAGAGGTACTACGGCAAGGGCGACCAGATCAAGAGGCTGGTAGACGAGTACTTACACCAGTCGTAGTCTCTGGCGCCCTGTGTTCACTCGTGTCTCGGCAGATGAGTGTGGTTGCTTCAGTGGCGAGCCCGTTGTCAGTGGCTGCGTGGCTATGAACAAAATACGCGTTCTTCATTTTGCCGACATCCACATGGGAGTGGAGAACTACACCCGGGTCGATCCCGCTACTGGCCTTTCCCAGTGCCTTCTGGACTTTCAGCGTTCCTTTGATGAAGTCGTGGACTTCGCCCTGGGGAACGAGATTGACCTGGTCGTCTTCTCCGGCGACGCATACAAGAGCAGGGAGCCCTCGCAGACCCATCAGCGGGAGTTTGCCAGAAGAATCGCCAGGCTTGCCTCAGCGGGGATACCTGTGTTCCTGCTGGTGGGCAACCATGACCTGCCCAACGCTGTAGGTCGGGCAACGGCGTTGGAGATTTTCGATACCCTGGCCGTGCAGAATGTAGTGGTGGCCAATCAGCCTGGCATCCATCTCATCCGCACCAGACGAGGCCCCGTGCAGGTGGCGGCCTTGCCCTGGGTGCGACGCAGCTCTCTGCTTAGTCGGGAGGATACGAGGCAACTCAAAGTCGAGGAGTTGAGGCGCAAGCTGGAGGAAACACTGGGGGCAATCATAAGAGATCTGGCCGAAAGGCTTGACCCGGATGTGCCGGCAGTCCTGTCGGCTCACCTCTCTGTGGCTGATGCTACCCTGAGCTCAGAAAGGACGATGGTCTTGGGCCAAGACCCGGTGCTTCCCCTGGCCAGCGTGGCTGACGCGGCCTTCGACTACGTGGCCCTGGGACACATCCACAAGTGCCAGGTGCTGTGCCAGGAGCCTCTGGTAGCCTATTCTGGAAGCCTGCAGCGGATCGACTTCGGAGAGGAGGAGGACGCCAAGGGCTTCTATGTGGTGGAGATAGACCCGGGGGGCAGTCGCGGGGCACGTGCCACTCTGGACTTCTGCCCGGTCAATGCACGCCGCTTTCTTACCATCAAGGCCAGCGTCGCTGCCGACGACCTCAACCCCACTGCTACGGTGTTGGAAGCTATCGCCAGGCGATCGAGCGAAATCGCCGGGGCCATAGTGAAGGTCCAGGTGGCCATCCCGGAGCACATCGACGGGCTGGTGCAGGAAGCGGACATATACGACGCGTTGAGCGGTGCCCAGTACGTCTGCGTCAACAAAGATGTAGAGCGGGAGGGCCGCACCAGGACGAGCGGTTGGGCAGTTGAGGAGATGGGGCCGATCGAGGCCCTTCGATTGTACCTTGGCTCACGAAACGCCTCTGCCGAGCGTACCAGGACTCTCCTCGAATATGCGGAGAGACTGATACGGGAGACCACGGCCGAAGGCTAGCAGGGGAGAACGGCGCCGACGAAGCCTCTCTGGCCGCGGATGAACTCTTCCGCAGCCGTGACCCGCTTTCCCTCCAGTTGAACCTGTCGCAGGCCCAGGATGCCGTCACCTGTTTGCACACCGACGGTGGCGGGCTGGCTCCTCTCCAGGGCCACTAC
>QMOF01000154.1 GCA_003650185.1 Chloroflexota bacterium
CCTTCGGGCTTGGCGCCCTCAGCCACCACTATTATCTCGTATCTGGCCCCGCCCCTTCTCCCCTCCCGCACCAGCTCGCACACCTTGGCAACAGAGAAGTCATGCTCCGGGATGAGGATTATGAATGCTCCGCAGGACTCACCGCCTTCGAGTGCCAGCCAGCCGGCGTTCCTCCCCATGGTCTCCACCACGAATAACCTCTTGTGGGAGCCCGCTGTAGTCCGCAGCCTGTCCACCTCTTCAGTGATAACGTTCAAGGCCGTCTCAAATCCCAGCGTGTAGTCGGTGCCCGGAAGGTCTTTGTCTATCGTCTTCGGAATGCCAATGACGTTCACACCCTCCTGCGACAACCTGTACGCCACCCCAAGCGTGTCCTCGCCACCGATAGCTATCACCGCTCCCAGGCCGAGCTTCTCAATGTTGTCCAAGACCGTTCTTGACTGATCATTCTGGGGATTGTACGGATTCGTCCTTGAAGTACCCAGGAACGTTCCGCCGTACCTGTCCCACGTTCTCACCATTTCCTGGGTCAAGGGCACAACATACCCCGGAATCTCCGGCGAAGATGGTTCAGCCCGAATCAGACCCTTCCACCCATCACGTATCCCAAGCACCTCGTACTGAACGCCTCTCTCCCACTGAAGTCGCTCGTCGAGGGCCGTCTTGACCACCCACTTGATGGCCGGATTCAACCCGGCGCAGTCCCCGCCACCGGTCAGTATACCTATCCTTACTTTCTTTCCCGGTCTCACCATGGTTCACTCCAGATAGGCAGCCCAACTTGCTCGGACACCCGACTGCGTGTAGCGGGAGCCGGCCTCAGCCTGCTTCCCGGCCACATCAACGAAGAAACTAAACGCAACGCGCCGAAAGAGACAAAACGCCCCTTTGCGCCACCCGAGTCCAGGCTACCACTTCCTGTCACAAAATACATCCATGTCAACCCGCACTTTGGGACAATACCACCCCTCGTTCAACACCGAGGGAAACCCGTCATGTCTGCTCTGATCAGAGCAGACACCAGGTAGAGAGGTCCTGCTTCCACCCTCCCGTGCAGCGCTCCCACTGCCACGGGCCGCCCTCCACCTCTATTATATACCTCATGGAGGCTGTATCAAAGGGCTTTTCGAGATTGCGTTGTCTCTCAAGTCTGCCGATGGAGTCTTTCGCAGCTCACATGCGCCCGCCACCGACAAAAGGGCACAGCTATGCCGGCACCAGCTCGAGCACCTCTCTGGTTTCCTTCTCGATAACGTCTCTGTGGAAGAGCATGGGGTGGTACTCCACCCTGGCCCATGGCTGGAGGAAGTCCCTGTAGTGCTCGCTGGCCGGCTGACCGGACTGGCCGGGGGCATGCATGGAAACAGAATTGGACATGTCGCCCAGGTCTATAATCTGGCGGTAACTCGGCATGACCTCCACCCCGAAGCCGAAGGCATATTCAAACCCGGCCACATTGACGGTAGTCCAGTCTCCGCCTGCCTCGACTGGCCCGCCGTTGAGCAGCTCCTCCAGGGGCGGCCCCAACCCCAAACGGTGCCGGAAAGTGGCGGTATGCAGCCTGCCCCAACGCCAGGTGGACATCTCCGTCCCCAGTGTCCGTGTGAGCTCTTCTATCGCCTGACCGAGGCTAAGTCGCACCAGCTCGTCCCGCTTCCTCACGTTCGACTCAGAGCCTTCGCCGAGCCAGTACGCACTGGGATACTCCAGCAGGTCGGGAATGGCCAGGAAATGGGACATGGCGAAGCCCAACTGTTTGGCGAAGTAGTGCTCATAGATGTCCTGGCCAAGCGTCGCTCTCAGCATATTCTCCACCAGCTTCTTGTACCACACATGGAATACCGTTGCTGCCACGCTATCCTTGCCCATGCGGAAGTCCCAGGCACTAAGGTAACCCAGCGCCTGTCTCTCCGCTTCGTTTTGCGGCTCCACGCTGGTAAGAAAGGGAGCTAACTCCTGGGCCCAGAGCGAACAGACATCGGCTTGCATGTCCATGAAGTCCTGAATGGAGAGCCTCTCCTTCGCGGTCAACAGTTGCACAATCCGCCGCACCCTGTGGGGCGGGAACCAGTCGTGGGTGATGAGATACGGGTAGTCCTCGTGCACCGTCTTGTTGTTGGCGGTGGCCAGGAAGTGGGTAGGGGGATTGAAGGCGCTAGGTAGATCGTCAAAGGGAATGTACCCGACCCACTCGTATTCTCCCGTCCATCCGGGCACAGGAACCAGCCCCTGCCCTTTTGCCCTGATAGGTATGAGGCTGTTCGCCTGGTACCCGATATTGCCATCCACGTCGGCGTAAACGAAGTTCTGCGAGGGGAAGGCCATGAGGCGCAGGGCGTCCCGGAACTCCTCCCAGTTGCCCGCCTGGTCGAGTCTGACGAAGCCCTGCAAGACCATGAGTACGTTAGCTGGCTCGTGACCTGTCCAGCGGAGCACCAACGCCGGACCCGGCCATTCCCTGATCTCGGGACTGGAGAAGCCCAGCATTATCGAGTTGATGACGGGGCCGTGCCGGGTGACCGTCACTTCCTTGGTGATCGGCTCATCCTTGCCCCTGACCACGAATTGCTCTGAGTAAACTTCGGACTCTTCCCATCTGTCCTGGTACAGGTACAGGCGCGGGTTCTCGGGGTTGAATCTCTCGATGTAAAGGTCCTGGACATCCGCAGGCAGGACGGTCATGCCCCAGGCAATGCGCTCATTGTGCCCGATGAGGACAGCAGGAAGACCGGGGAAGGTAGCCCCTGTCACATTGAGACCCGGGGCAACCAGGTGGGCCTCATACCAGATGGAGGGCGTACCGATCAGAAGGTGGGGGTCATTGGCCAACAGGGGCATGCCGGTGACGGACTTGCTCCCGTCCACCACCCAGTTGTTGCTCCCCGGCGGGGCGTGCTCGGAGCCAATGGAGCCTCCCACCTTGCGCTGGAGAGCCAGTAGCTGCGAGGCAACGTCGGCAAACCGGTCCTCGGTTGGGACGACCATCGCCGCCTCGGCTGGATAGAAGGGCAGCAGTTCGCGCGCCCGCTTCTCACCCAACCTCTCGATCAGCTCCGCTCTCAGGATCTCGATGCCCCAGTTTAGCCCAAGTTCCCACGCCAGCAGCAGACCACAAGCGGCGGTATCCTCCAGGCTCCAGGGCGAAGGTTGCCAGGCGAGCAAGGCGAACTCGAAAGGAGGATTGTCAGTATGGCTGCGGATGAACTCGTTGATACCGCTGACATACGCCGCAACCACGCCGCTGGAGAGTTCATCCGCTTCCCTTCGCGTGATCCGAACGGCCTCCTCCGCCGTTCGACGCAGCCCAATGGTACGCATGAACACGTCTATGTCCAGTGCTGCTTCGCCTACCATCTCGGCGAGCGTCCCGCCAGCGAGCCTGCGGGTGAACTCCATCTGCCACAGCCTCTCCTGAGCATGGGTGTAACCCTCGGCCAGAAAAAGGTCTTCAATACTGGAAGCGTAGATATGGGGGACGCCCCACTGGTCCCTGAAGATGTGTACCTCTTCCTTCAGCCCTTTCACGCTCACGGTGCCACTGGTGGGCTCCAAGGTCTGCCTGGCAAGCTGCCTCATCTGCTCCATAGCGGAAACTCCTTTCGCCGAAGTCCAACCGATAACAGGCGAACAACGGACCGCTGGCAGGGCCCCTGGGACGGAAGCGTAGCGATATCATAACCAGAGCCAGGGCACGGGTCAACCCCGCGCCACGCTATCAGGTTGTCGGCTGAAAACCCTGGCCGAATGAGGTATGGAGGGCAGAGCACACACCAAGGCGTCCCCCGCAACTATGTGCCGCCCCGGCAAGATGTGGCAGTCAGGGTGGGCAATCGGGACGCCCCGAGCCCAGCCGCAATGATGCCTCGACCAGGACTAGACCACCCGCTCAAGAGAAGCGCGAGCCCAGGTCAAGAACCAGGAAGGAGTACCAGCGCAGCCCTACCAGCCTTCACACCAGGGACCACTGGGCATCAATCGCGCTGCTCGTCAGACAGACTGGTCTGCACTCGACCAGACAGATCGGGACTCCCAGGCGTTGCTGACCCTCCATCTGACCGGCCGAGCCTGCGTAACTCCCTCGTCAGTCGGACCGCGCCCCATGCAGTGAGGCAGAAGAATACCCCCAGCTCAATGACCCTTACCACCGGGTTGTCTTCCACAACCGTCACCGCTCCCGCCAGCCATAGCCGCACAAACCCCACGCACAGAGCCAGCCAGGTCGCGGTGGCAAAAGCCGCAAACCACACCGTGTTCACCCCCTGAGCCACATCGGGTTTGGGTCCCTCCTCCGCCAACCGTTGCGGACCACCTGCCGACCAAGCCGAACCGGAACAAGACAAGCCGTTCCCGGCACAGCAGGAGGAACCAGATACCCGCTACGCAGCAAAGACCGGACTACCACGTCCACACGTTCTCTCTTCACAAGGGGGTGACAGGCAATACGCGAGGCATCGCCTCGGAGTTCAAAACTGCGAGTAGGCTTACAAACAGCACCCGCGCCACAGCGTGGCACGCCTCCGTCGGCGAGCTATGCCCTTACCAGCGCGGCGTTGCGATGAAGCGACTCCTCTATTTGGTCGATCAACTCTGGGATGCCGAAAGGCTCGGTCAGATAGTCTTCGGCAGCCAAGTCCAGGCGCCTGACTTTGTCTCTTCCGGCTCCCCAAGCGCTCAAAAGTATAATGGGCGTCTGGCAGAGTTGACGTATGCGCAGCGACACTTCAATGCCGTCCATCGCTGGCATCATCACGTCCACCAGAATCACATCGGGCCGTTCCCAGTCCAGCGTCGCCCGTAGCTGTCCATTCCAGTCCCTGGTATTCGCCAGGCGGTAGCCCGCCTCGGCAAGATTCTGCTGAAGGAGACCCCGCAATACCGGGTCGCTGCTTACCACCAGTACCTTCCTGTGGACCATCACTCAGCCTCCTCGCTCAGAACGATTGTGGTCAAGGCTGCACAGCCTGCCGATGCATCTGCGCCCTTCCAGTATGCCTTCGTTCCGCTACTGCGCCAGAGACAATTGCTCATTGGACGCAGTTCCCAGCCCAGGCAGATGACGCCGTATCACGGCACGCATGCGGGCCAGCACCTCAGCATTCCCTGCTTCCTCGGGCAGGTAGCCATCGATGGCCAGTGACTGCAACCGTTCCCAGTCCGTCTGCCTGTTGCTCAGAGCTATCACCACCGGACCGGCGCTCACAGCCCGGAGGCAACTTGACAGCGCCTCAGCCTCAATAGCCAGAGGGTCCAACACCACCAGCTCGACATTGCCCCCTTGCATCACAGACGCCACCTGTGACATGTTGGTAACAGTCATCACATCCACACCCTGCTGAGCCAGCAAATCAACCAGTCGCTCCGTCATTACCTCCCTGGCACAAACAATAGCCTTCACAGTCGTCCTTCCCTTTCCGATAGTTAGTCTATATAGCCGCGCTTAACTGCAGGTTAAGCTGCCTCACAGAATCTAAAAAAGGCGTTACAGGTAGGTTACAACTTGGTAAGCCCGCAGTGGTGGAGACACAGTCTGTTCAGCAGACACTCCTGGCCCACCTACCGGGCCAGCCCGCAGTCCTCCAGGAGTTGATGGTAGAATTCGGCTATGTCTCTGTCTTCAATCTCGTGCTCAGCCCTGGTGAGCGGGGAGACCAGCGACTGACGGTACGCGCCCTGGAAA
>QMOF01000155.1 GCA_003650185.1 Chloroflexota bacterium
CCTTCTGCCGGCCGTGCTCCAACCGCTTCTCAAGCTGGGCCACCCTCTCCTGCCTGGCCCTGGCCTTGGCCAGCTCTTCTTCGAGCCGAGGTAGCTGTGCTGCTCTGGTCTCCAGTTCTTCGGTCTTGCTCAGCAGGCGCCCCTTCTCCTCGAGCTTGCTCCCTTTCTTGTCGCTTATCGCCTGTGCCAGGCTATCCCTTCGCCTGCTGAGGGCAAACGATTGCTGGAGCCTGCGGTCCATCTCCTCTACCTCTTTCCGTGTCCCTTGCAGCCGGGCGTAGCCTGCTGTGACCTCTTCTCCCCGCTCAAGCAAGCTTTCATAGTCCTGAATCCGGTGGGTATGCTCAGCCAGACTGGCGTGCCACCGGTCCAGTTCGCTTCTTGCCTGCTCGGTGGCTTTCCTTAGCTCGGTCAACTGCTCCTGCTTGAACTCCAACCACTTTCTTTTCTCTCTCAGGCTGTTGACCCGCGACTCCTGCTCCTTCACCTCAAGCTCAACTTTGAGGAGTTCCGCTTCTGTCTCTGCCACGGCGGACTCGTACTCGGCCTTCTGCGCGATCTCCTGCTGGATATCCCGGATGCTGTTCTCGAGGGCGCTCTGCTGCCTTTCCCTTTCCCGGGCACGCTCCCTGGCCTTTTCTGCCAGCTCATCGTACAGCGACAGTCCCAGTATGTCCGCCAGGACCTTCTTCCTCTCTCCGGGCGGCTTGATGGTGAACTCGTCGGCGTGGCCCTGACGCAGAAAAGCGCTGTTGACGAAGGTATGGTAGTCCATGTGCAGTGTGTCGATGATGCTTTGCTGCGTCTGCGCCACGCTGTCGCCGCTGATGGACTTGAAGCCGTCTTCCCCAGCTACCTGGAAGTCCAGCACGGTGTGTCCCGGTCTCTCGGTCTGGCCCTGCCTGCCCCTGGGCCTGGCCCTAGTGCGTTTGCGCACCACCCGGTACTGGGTCTGGCCCACCACGAAGTCCAGGTCCACCTCCATGTCACCTCGGCCTGTGTGGATGAGCTCGTCGTCGGTCTTGGCTCTGGACTTTCCCCAGAGCGCCCAGGTAATGGCATCTATGATGGCTGACTTGCCATTGCCGTTATCGCCGCAAAGGCAGGCCAGGTGGATGCCATCGAGGTACAGTGGCGGCACGTTTTCCTTGTAGCACATGAAGTTGCGCAAGAAGAGTTTCGTGGGTATCATTTTTGCTTCCTGTGGAACGAGTGGCCAGTGCCTTGTCAATTATATCTTGCGCCGGGCTGAGTCGCCATGCAACCAGGGTTGGGGAGCCTGCCCTCAGTGTTGGTGCATGGCCGGGTACGGCGCCTGAGCGGTGAAACGACTCTCGCGCGGACGATGAGCGGCGCAGGTAGCGCAAAGCGGATCTCGCCAGCCGGAGCAAGTGCAATGGTGATGTGCAGCGCTCCGGGCTGGCACCTAGACCTGCCGACCTGCGTCGTACCCGGCGGTGATGGCGGCCATGATGGTGCCCTGCCCCTCGGCAGCCACCCCAGCGGCATCGCCCACTATGTGGGTCTCGATCCCCTTTCTCTCTGCGACCTCCGCCAGGAAGATGTTCGGCCGTCTGTCGCTGGCGAAGACAATGGTCTCGATATCGGGCAACCTGTCTCGGTCATTGCCGGTTATCATCCAGACTTCGTCTGTGCCTACGATCTCCACCTTCTGAACGTTCTTGTGCCGCCTGACGCCTTTCTCTATCAGCCTGCCTACCAGATAACGCCTGTCGGCGGAGGCCATTTTCCGGGCGAAGTGCCCGCCCCTCTCGACCACGTAGACCGTCTTGCCCTGCTCGGAGAGATAGTCGGCCACCTGGAGTCCTATCTGGTCACCTCCAACTACGAGGACGCTGTCCCCGGTCAGCTTCTGTTCCTCCAGGAGCTCGTCGGCCGTCATCAACTCGATGTCTTTTATGTTGCCCAGTCCCTCGACGAAGCCCAGTGGCACCTCGGGCAGGCTCCCTGTGGCCACGATCAGCACGTCAGGTTTGATCTCGTCGAGCAGGCTTTCATCCACGGTAACGTTCAAGCGTACCTGAACGCCCAGCTCGTTTAACTGTCTTTCGTACCAGGGCAGGATGTCCGCTATTTCGGCCCTTCTGGGGATGATAGAGGCCAACTTCAACTGCCCGCCGACCCATCCTCTGCTCTCGCACACCAGTACCCTGTGCCCGGCGAACGCGGCCCTCCTGGCCGCCTCCAGCCCCGCTACGCCTGCCCCGGCCACCAGCACCTTCCTGGGAGCCGCCGCCTTCTCACCCTCTATCTCCGGCAGGAGGTACTCCCGCCCTACCCGTGCGTTTACGGCGCAGCTCGCCTCCCCGTACCTGAGGATTCCCTCGATACAGCCCAGGCACTCTGCCAGGCAGGGCCGTATCTCGTCGATCTCCCCCCGCCGCGCCTTCTCCACCATCTCGGGGTCGGCTATCTGCGCCCGGGACATCACCGTCAGGTCTGCCTTGCCTTCGGCTATGATCCGGTCAGCCACCACCGGGCTCTTGATCCTGCCCACGATTATCACCGGGATAGAAACGTGCTTCTTGACTTCCTGGCTGAAGCGGGCGAAGACCCCTTGCTCTTCGTACATGGGCATGATGGTATAGTGCAGGGTGCCCATCGAGGCAGCGCCAGCGGTTATGCTCAGGTAGTCGACGCTCTCCTTTTCCAGAATCGGGGCCAGACGACACACCTCCGGCAGGGCCCAGCTCCCCTGCCCGATGAAGTCATCGCCGTTTAGCCGCACTCCTATCGGTATGCCATCGCCGACCCGCTCCCGCACCGCGCGTACCACCTCCAGCAGGAACCTTATCCTGTTATCGAAGCTGCCGCCGTACTCGTCTGTTCTTCTGTTGTACCGGGGAGTGAGAAAAGTGTTGATCAGGTATCCGTGCCCACCGTGGATTTCCAGGAAGTCAAAGCCGACGCGGACGGACTTCTCCGCCCCGTCTGCGAAGGCAGCCACAAACTCCTTCAGCTCTTCTTTCGTTGCCGCCCTGGTCTTGAGGCCGACCGCGTTCATCTCCGGGACATCCGACGCGGCTATTGCCTCCTCGGGGATGTGGGCCAGACCACCGTGGTTGAGCTGCGCCCCAAACTTGACGTCGTACTGGTGCACCGCCTTGACCATCTGCTCCAGGCTGGGAAGTACATGGTCTTCCCAGAGATGGACCATTCTGACAGTAGCCGGGTCGGCGGTGCCAGTGGGATGCACCGGCATGGCACCGCTGACTATCATCCCGGGGCGGCTGCGCGCTCGTTCCACCAGGAACCCGGTTAGCTGGGGGGTGACACTGCCGTCTTCTTCGATGCCGAAGCCGGGGTCCATGGCCGACATCACAATCCTGTTCTTGACTTCCATGGGGCCTACTCTGATTGGCTGAAAGAGGTGTTTCAGTTTCTGCAAGGCATCCCTCCTTCTACGGCAAGCGCCGACCAAGGGCCGGATATGCTGGCTCACAGACCGCGGCTTCGCTCCGCGGCAACCACGGAGTTCCTGAGTATCCCTATCTTCTCTATTTTCACCTCGACCACGTCTCCTGCGCTCATGGGGCCGATCCCTGACGGTGTTCCAGTGGAGATGACGTCGCCCGGGAGCAGGGTCATGACACTCGAAACAAAGGCGACCAGCTCAGGCACGCTAAAGATAAGGTCACTGGTGCGGGCTGACTGGCGCAGTTCCCCATTCAGGTAGGTCTCCAGTCGGAGGTCACTGGGATCGGCTTCGGTCTGGATGCAGGGGCCGATTGGGGCAAAAGTGTCATAGCCCTTGGCCCTGGTCCACTGGCCATCGTCCCTCTGAGCGTAGCGCTCTGACACGTCGTTGACGCACGTGTAGCCCAGGATGCAGTCCTTCACCCGCTCCGGTGGCACGTTCCTGGCCTTTCTGCCGATGACCACGCCCAGTTCGCCTTCGTAGTCCACCCGGAGCCTGGCCAGGGGCGGGAGGACGATTTCCTCGTCAGGACCTATGACAGCGGTAGATGGCTTGAGGAAGATCAGGGGGTTGGGTGGTATGGGCAGCCTGGTCTCTTCGGCATGACTGCGGTAGTTGAGACCGAGGGCGACTATCTTGGAGGGGTGGCAGGGTGAGAGGAGCTTCACCCCACCGAGTTCATACTTATCTCCGTCGAAGGGAATGGATGCGGCAGCCCTTCCGAAGTGCGTGAACGGACTGCCTTTGAAGCTACGGATAGCGTTATCTTCCAGAACGCCGTACCTGGCTCTGCCCTGGGCGGCGAAGCGGACAAATCGCAAGTTCCTGCCTCTCTTCGAGTATTATAGCGGCATTTGGCTGTGCTTGCAGTGCCTTTGCGGGTTTGTCTTGCTCCCAGCCGGGTGCAGAAGGGGGCCGGCACAGCATCGCGGGAGGTTCAGCGGATCGGGGACCTTATGGTAAGTGGGCGGCTTCCCGGTCAGCGCATCTGCGTCATGCAGTTGACTGCGGCCACCGCATCGAGCATCCGGCGTCCTGTCTCTATAGGTCACACAGCCATCGGGTCATGCCGGGGCAGCCGATCTCCGCCTCGAAGTCCGGGTGCCGCTTCTCGTCGAGAAACCTGAAGCCAACTTTCTGGTAGGCACGCTCGGCCGGGGTGTTGCCAATGTAGAAAGTCACCTGTGCCCGGCCAAAGCCTTGCTGACGTCCCTTGTCCAGTATCGCTTCCAGCAATCTCGTGATCACTCCCTGCCGCCGGAAGTCAGGAAGGGTGGCAACGTGTTCCACAACCCATGCACCCTCAACAGTGTCGAGGTGGCAAGTCAGGAAGGCGGCCAGGCCCTGCTCTCCCGCGGCCATATCCGCCTCGGTCAGTCCCACCTTCTGCGTGGCTGTTGCCAGAGGCTCGGTGACCGTCAGCTCCCCGTTGGTGTCCGGGTCGTACCCTTCCAGCGCAGCGACGGCACGGCCGTCCACCTCGGCTACAAGGAACTCGGTATAGGAACACATGTGACGCGGCGGCGCCAGGGACAGCTCCTTGAGGACGGCCAGGCACTTCTCCTCCGGCTGCGAGATGATGATGTCCCAGATGCCGCGCTCCATGTGTGACCGCCCCGCTGCCAGCATGACCCACGCCAGGAACTCTGCATCTTCGGGTCGGGCAGGCCGAATGTTGACGTTCATTGTGTGCACTCCTCTCTCGCTTGACTAGTTGGTCTTTTCTTGGCCAATCCGTTACGACGGTACTGCAACGAGCCGGCCAGTGGAGCTGTTACTTGGCTTCTATTATAGCCGGATTCTCGTTCCCTTTACAGGGAACGTGTTTGCGCTGGTGGCGAACCCTTGCGTTTGCCGGTTGCAGTAACGCAGGCTAATATTATTCGTGGAGAGACTGCATGTTGGGCGCCAAAGTCCTGGTGGTCGAAGACGATGCTACCCTGTTGCAGGTCTTGAGATACAATCTGGCCAGGGAGGGCTACAACGTGCTGACCGCTGCGGAGGGCGACCAGGCACTCCAGACCGCGCTCAGGGAGAGACCTGACCTGGTCATCCTGGATATCATGCTTCCGCGCATCGACGGTCTTGAAGTGTGTCGCATATTGCGCCAGGAGATGACCGTTCCCATCCTGATGCTTACAGCGAAGAGCGAGGAGATAGACAAGGTCGTCGGCCTGGAGATCGGCGCCGACGACTACATGACCA
>QMOF01000156.1 GCA_003650185.1 Chloroflexota bacterium
GAATACGCTCCCTCACACCACCCACCACGCCTTCCAGAGGCAGGACTTCCGCCTCCTTCTCGGTCCGCCATTTCACTTCGGCGCCCTGTGACTTCAGGGTGCGTGGGCTGACCACGACGCGGAGCGGAATACCCAGGAGGTCGGCATCGTTGAACTTCACCCCCGGCGATTCCACGCGGTCGTCGTAGAGCACCTCTATACCCGCCCCCTGAAGGCCAGAATACACCTTCTCCGTGGCGGAAGCTACCGCCTCCTTGTCCATCCCAACAGCACAGAGGTAGACCTGATAGGGACTCAGAGGCATCGGCCACACGATACCTCGCTCGTCATGGTTTTGCTCTATGGCCGCCGCCATCAGTCGACCCACTCCAATACCGTAGCACCCCATCGTGATAGGTTGCTGCCGCCCTTCACGATCAAGGAAGAATGCACCGAGTTGCCTGCTGAAGATGGTGCCCAGTTTGAATATGTGCCCCACCTCGATACCCCGCCTGGAGGTGAGGCTGTGGCCGCACCTGGGACACCCTTGCCCGGCACGGGCGCAGGCAATATCCAGCAGCAGGTCGGCCTGGAAGTCCCTGGGATAGTTAATGTTCTTGATATGATAGTCGGGCCTGTTGGCCCCGCCAACGAAGTTCGACCCGAGGGTGATCGAATCATCCGCCACCTTCCTGATGCCCGACAGCCCCAGCGGTGAGGCAGAGCCTGCCACGAGCCCGGCCCGCTGTACCTGCTCCTCGCTAGCCAGCTGCAACTCCGTACACTTAAGGGCGTTCTTGAGCTTAATTTCGTTCACCTCCAGGTCACCCCTGATAACCACGAAAGCCAGATCACCGTCGGCAGAGTAGAACACCGCCTTGAGGGTCTGACTCTCCGGGACGCCGAGGAACCGGGCCACTTCCGCGATGGTCTTCTTGCCCGGGGTAGCGACCTCTTCCAGAGGCAGAGGATCGCCGTGCACACCATCGGGCTTGACACTCTGCGCCTTCTCCACGTTGGCCGCGTAGCCGCACCTCTCGCAGTGAATGACCTCGTCCTCTCCGCTATCAGTGATGACCATGAACTCATGAGAGTCCTTGCCGCCAATGGCGCCGCTGTCGGCCTCGACTTCCATGGTGGGCAGTCCGCAGCGCTGGAATATGCTCATGTAGGCCTGCCTCATCTTTTCGTAGCTCAGGTCCAGACCCTCCTCATCGGCATCAAAGCTGTACAGGTCCATCATGGAGAACTCACGTACCCGCAGGAGCCCTCCTCGGGGCCGCGGTTCGTCGCGGAACTTGGTCTGTATCTGATAGAGCATGAGTGGCATGTCCCGGTAGCTCTTGACCTGGTGTCGCACCAGCTCGGTGATGACCTCCTCGTGGGTAGGCCCAAGACACAGCATCCGGTCGCGCCTGTCTTTCAGCACAAACAGACTCTTGCCGAAGGCATGATGCCGCTGCGTCCTCTCCCACAGCTCCAGGGGCTGAAGCACCGGCATCATCAACTCCTGACCACCGACCCTGTCCAGCTCCTCACGGATGATCTGCTCTATCCTGCGCAGCACACGCCATCCCAGCGGCAGGTAAGCATAGATGCCTGCCGCTACCTGGTGGATCATGCCCGACCTGAGCATAAGCTGATGGCTGACGGTCTCGGCCTCCGCCGGGACCTCCCGCAATGTCCTGGTGAACAGTTGAGATAGACGCATCAAGTCTTACCTCTGACCATGTGCCTGTTGCTCGCCGGTTTCGGCGAAGTCGGATAGCAATAGCACCGGCAACTCCCCCACCGCACGCAGGCTGCCGTCATTGGAGATGAGGGCCTCGGCACTGTGGACCAGCCCGGTAGCGAGATGAATGGCATCGGGCGCCCTTATCCGGTACTTCGCCCTGAGGACTGCCGCCTCTTCCGCTATTTCGGCAGTTACAGGTACCAGGGACAGGTTGGGGTAGGTATCGAACACAAGCTTGTACTCCTCAAGCAACGACGCCTGCTTCTTCTGAAGCGGGGCCGAGTATATCTCTGTAAGGCAGATAGCAGAGGCAAGCGAACGGATCACGCCTTCTTCCATACGCTCAAACACTTGCTGCGTCAGGTCTGCAAAAACAGGATGATCCTCGAAGTGATAAATGAACACCATGCTGTCCAGAACAACGAGTCTGAACTGAGCCAGCCTCGAGGCAAACTCTTCTACTCCCAAGACTCTCTTTCTCTTTGCAGGAACTGCTCTCCCCCGCCCAACTCCCGCCACAAATCGCGCCCAAGCCCTCTGATGTGTTCGGCATATTTCTTGGGCTTGGCGGTGATTTGAGCGACTCCATTCCGAAGGGTAATCATCACCATATCGCCTGGCTTGAGGCCCAGGTAGTCCCGCGCCTCTTTGGGCAGTACCATCTGTCCCTTGGTGCTTAGTTTTACAATTGTCGTTTTTGCCATACCTTCTAGCATTAGTAAGACTGGCGGTTTATTGTAATACGTCATAGGCCGGTTGTCAAAGGCCACGCACCGGTCAGGCTATAACAGGTATACGCTTTCACCAGCAGCACGCCACAGCACACTCACCGACGTTGGGAAGCACTTCTTTGCCGGCTCAGATCGCATTGACCTCCTGCATGAGCCCAGCCAGGAAGTCGTCCTCACTCACGGTGCGCACCACCTCGCCTTTCCTGAAGATGGCACCACGCCCTTTTCCGCAGGCAATGCCTACGTCGGCATCCCTGGCTTCCCCTGGCCCGTTGACCACGCAACCCATCACGGCCACCTTGATCGGCTTGTCCAGCTTGGCCAGCCTGTCCTCCACAGCCCTGGCCAGCCCGAAGAGGTCTACCTCGCATCTCCCGCAGGTGGGGCAGCTAACCAGCGTGGGGCCGCGTTGGCGCAGGTTGAGACCCTTCAGTATCTCGTAGGCAGCCGCTACCTCTTCCCTGGGATCGGCCGTGAGTGACACGCGGATAGTATCACCAATGCCCAGGTACAGCAGGATACCGATACCCAGCGCGCTGCGGACGAGTCCGCCTCTAGGCAGCCCGGCCTCGGTTACACCCAGGTGCAGCGGGTAGGGCACCCTCTCTGCGATAAGCCGGTAGGCCTCCACCGTGGTGGGCACGTCAAAGGCCTTCAGCGACAGCTTGATCAGGTCGAAGTCCAGCCCCTCCAGGAGGCGCACCTGATCGAGTGCGGCGTCGACCATGCGCTGCGCTACGGGAGCTTCGCTGTGACCGCTCTTGGGCAGGCTGCCGGCGTTCACGCCTATGCGAATTGGCACCTCTCTGGCCCTGGCGGCCCTGACCACGGCAGTCACCTGCTCCGGGTCACTGATGTTGCCAGGGTTCAATCGAAGCCCGTCGACGCCCGCCTCCAGCGCCGCAAGCGCCAGTCGGTAGTCAAAGTGGACATCGGCGATGACCGGAATGCGCACGCCCCGCTTGATGGACGAGACCGCCTCGGCTGCCTCTCGGTCAGGCACAGCCACCCTGACAATCTCACAGCCGCACTCCTCCAGCTCCCTTATCTGCCTGACGGTAGCTGCCACGTCCCTGGTATCCGTCTTGGTCATGGACTGAACAACGATAGGGCCGCCCCCACCGATCACCACGCCTCCCACTCTTATCGGCCTTGAGGCCCTGCGGGGACTCATGGCACAAAGCTCTCTCCCCTGATGAGACGGAGAATGTCGCTGAAATTGATCATCACGAAAAGAGCTATAAGGAGGGCGGTGCCAGCGACGTAGGCACGGCGCACTGTGGTCGGGGACAGTCGCTTGCCTCCCCGCACGATCTCAATCCCGGCGAAGAGCATGCCACCGCCGTCCAGGGGAGGGATAGGTATGAAGTTGAACAGGGCCAGGCCGACGCTGATGATGCCAGCCAGCAGCAGCAAGTTGCCGAAGCCGAAGGACTTTACCGCCTCTACTGTGAGTTGGCCCGCTCCTATCGGCCCTACCAGCGCCTTGCTGGGGTCTTCCTTCATCAGGGGTATCGATTCCTTTATCAGCTTGGGGATGTGGACCAGGTAGTCCCCGCCATAGTAGAAGGCCTGCCAGATTCCCAACCGCTCGCTCTCAACACGGGTATTGCCAACCCAGCTTGTGCTGATCCCCAGGGCCTCAAGTCCGTCCTCACCAGCCCACACCAGGCTGGCAGACACAGCATCTTCGTCTCGCAGCAAGACCAGGTCAACCTTCTCACCAGCTTCAGCAGACCTCAAGGCATCAAGCAGGGTCTGATCGCTGTACACCGCCTTGCCGTCGACGCTAAGGATAGTGTCTCCCGACTGGACCCCCGCCTCTGCAGCTGCCGAGCCCGGCTCAACATGCGTCACGATACCCCAGGCCAGCATGACGCCGATTATGTAGCGGTCCCAGGTGGAGTCGCGCTCAGGCGTGATGTTCATCTCAAACTGCTGCCCCTCCCGGCTGAGCAGGATATTCTTCTCGGAACCGCCATCCGAGTTTATGGCCTCCTGCACGTCTGCGGCCTCGGTAATCTCCCGGTCGTCTATCCTCAGGATTATGTCACCCGACTGGACACCTGCTGCTTCCGCCGGCGAGCCTTCCGAAACGGAGTGCACCATGACCCCATCACCCCTCACCACCTCCGAGGGCAGCATGAAGAAAACGCTGAGTATGACAAATGCCAGGAACAGGTTCACCAGAGGACCGGCAGCGTATACGCCCATCCTGGCCCATGGGCCCTTGCTGGCCAGGCTACCGGGCACGGTATGATCGCTCTCCCCCGGCGTCCTGATGAAGGCACCGACCGGTATCAGGTTCAGCGAGTAGGTGGTCTGGCCCCACTTGACGCCGATGAGCCGGGGAGGAAACCCGATGCCAAACTCTTCTACCGCCACCCCAGCCCTCTTGGCAGCTATGAAATGCCCCGCCTCATGCGCCGGCATCACTATCAAGAACAGCACTCCGATGAAGGCAATGACGACTACGGCAACACTCATCTCCTAGTCCGTTCTCCAGTCCTCCGCGTACTGTCTGGCCCACGCATCGGCGGTCAGGATATCCTCAAGGCTGGGACTGTCTATCCTCTGATGCCGATCAAGCGTCTCCTCTATCAGTCTGGGGATGTCCAGAAAGCCGATGCTGCCGGAAAGAAAGCGCCCAACTGCGACCTCGTCAGCGGCACAAAGCACTGCGGGGCAGGTCCCACCCCTTTCCCCCGCCTCCCGTGCCAGCCGCAAGCAGGGAAACCTGTCCAAGTCCGGCAGCTCGAACTTGAGGCAATCGAGTCTGCCCCAGTCGATCCTAGGAAGCTGCGGGGTCGGCAGCCTCTCGGGATATGTCAGCGCATACTGGATCGGCAGGTGCATGTCGGGCACACTCAGCTGTGCTTTGACGGAACCATCGGCAAACTCGACCATGGAGTGTACCACACTGCCAGGATGCACCACTACGTCGATCTGCTGCAGGGGCAAACCGAACAGCCAGTGCGCCTCGATTATCTCCATCCCCTTGTTCATCAAGGTAGCGGAGTCGATGGTCACTTTCTTGCCCATCTGCCAGGTGGGATGCCTCAGGGCTTGCTCCGGGGTTATGGTCGCCATCTCCTCGGGAGAGCATCGGAAGAAGGGCCCC
>QMOF01000157.1 GCA_003650185.1 Chloroflexota bacterium
CGACTGTCTCCCGCGTGGTGATGTCTCTACAGGCTGGACTCGCTCCTGCGAGAGAGTCAGGTTGGCGGGGACCAGACTTGTCTACTGCACCGGAAAGGGTTAGAATTGGTAAACGTGCCTGGGCCCGAGGAGGGTCTTTCGAGACAACGAGGAGGGTAGTTGCCCAAGCTGAGCAAAGAAGAGAAGAGGCGCTTGCGCAACAAGTCAGTCCGTACCTATATCAAGACCCGCTGCACCAGGGCAAGGGATCTGATTGGCCGAAAAGAGACTGATGCGGCCCAGGGCGCCGTGAAGCAAGCCATCAGCGCCCTGGACAGGGCAGCCAAGAAAGGGGTGATTCATCCCAACAAGGCAGCCCGGCGCAAGTCACGCTTGATGAAGAAGCTGAACCAAGCGCTACGAAGCTAGGCCGAAAGACATCGCTGGCACCCGCTGCACGAGGCCAGCGACCAGACCAGCGAGGCAGTCTTCCGGCCCGTTTCTGTGTTGGCCATTCTCCACCGGCAGCCAGGCATCACCTGTCGGTCCCTTGCAGAATGGTACCGTCATCTGTGGCCACGTCGTTGATATTGCACCGATCCCTCGGGCTAATTCACCCGTCCCCTTGCTGAGAGGCCAGGAGCAGGCCTGTACCGCCTGATAGCCCGATCTGCCAATCCCCAGGCACGAGGGCTACCGTTTTACCATAGCTACTCCACTCTTGACATCTAGCTTGCGCCACCCTATATTAGTCGACAAGTGTGCGCGCCAGCTACGCGTAGCGCGACTGTAAGACCAAGAACAGTTCCATGAGAGGAGGTAGATTCATGGCGCAGGCATATTGCGTGAAGTGCAGGAAGAAGGTAGAGGTCAAGAATCCCCAGAAGGTTACCCTAAAGAACAAGAGACCTGCCACAAAAGGTACATGCCCTACTTGTGGCACCAAGGTTTTCCGGATCGAGAAAGCCTAGCTTTTTCGCCATCGTCACGCCGACTGGAAGGCAGGGGTTGACAGACACCCTGCCAGGGCAGGCAAGTGATCAGCGAGGGCACAGAGATAGTCCTGTTCGTCCAAGCAGAGCCCTCCTTGTGCGAATTGGCGCGTCCCACAGATGCTCATTGTCGCCTGGAATCTCGTCGCCGCGTAGCAGCGCTCGCGTAGTCTCCGCATAACCCACGGAAGCGGCTGCCTGGTCAAGCGGTCATCTCTGTGCCCGTACGCTTTCATGGAGTGTATGGGCTGCCGGATGTCGGCATTCAGTGCTCTAGCCTGGGCGGCGTGTCTCGGTACCGTGGCGAATCCCTGGCGGTCTTCCCTTTGGGTAGCCACGTATGCAGGCGGCCTTCCCCTACTCAGCCTCCGGCTTCAGCCGTCCCTGAACAAGACATGACAATAGTGGCCCGCGACGACGTTCTTCAGATTGACAGGCTCGAACTGGCGCCTTTCGGTACGAACGCGTACATAGCGACCTGCAAGGCGACACGAGACAGCGTGGTCTTTGATGCGCCCGGCGAACCAGACAAGCTCCTCGGCGGACTCGAGGGCACCAACCCCAGGTACATACTGATCACGCACTCGCATGCCGACCACACGCTGGCCCTGGCCGACCTCGCCTCGAGGCTCCAGGTGCCCGTGGCGGCCCACCCGCTGGACGCCAGGGCCATGCCGCGCAGCCCCGATGTTCTCCCGAGCGACGGTGATACGGTCTCGTTCGGCAAGGTACAGCTCCAGGTGCTTCACACACCGGGTCACACTCCCGGAAGCATCTGCTACCTGACGGGCAGATACCTGATAGCAGGGGACACCCTGTTCCCGGGAGGGCCGGGGAAGACCAGTTCACCAGCAGCCCTGCAACAGATTATCGAATCGCTGAGGAAGAAGGTCTTCGCGTTGCCCGATGACACCCAGGTGTACCCAGGCCACGGTGATTCCACCGTGCTGAGGAAAGAGAAGGAAGAGTTCGCTTACTTCTCATCGCGGGCACACGATCCGGATCTGTGCGGCGACGTACTCTGGCTTTCCTCGTAGTCCCCCCGCCGGTCGTTACCAGAATATCTCTACCCGATGAAAGGCCTCGGCCAGCTCAAAGTCCTGCCCCTCAGCCAGCTTTCTGTGGCGTTCCCTGAGCCACTCACCCGGGTCCGATTGCGGAAAGGGCGTCTGCCCCATCTGGCTCTTGTGGCAGCGCAAGGCGGCCAGCTTGATATCGAAGGTGTCTGTAATGTCGGTGACATGATTGGGTTTCTCGGAAGCCCACAGCCACACCTCCTTCACGCGGTGACCCCGCTTGCCCAACTCACGGGCAACCTCCCGTATGTAGACGTTCATGCCGCCGGTGTCCCTGCCACCCAACCTGCCCACGGGGCAGCTATGGACGCTCAGCATGGCTATCCTCAGCCTAGCTTTCGCTGGAATGTCAACCTCCCTGTGATGAGTCAGATAGGCGCACCCGCCTTATTCAAGCCGTACCTGGCAACTGTATATGGGGACCTCTTTACCGCCCAGGCGGTACTTGTACACCTCGCCCCCCTTGAGGAAGTCGAATACCTTCATGCCCTTCTGGATGCTGTCCTTGATGCAGAGTGCCTTCGACAGCAGGCCCACGCTGAGGTAGCTGTAATCAGGGTCGTAACCACTGTTGTACAGGTACACCCGGTCCTGGTAGTCGAAGCATGTCACCGCGGCCACGGGGGTTGAATTCAGGCGCAGGATGTCGAGCCGCAGCAGCCCGCCACGGGCCATGTTCTCTGCAGCCGCCCTGAAGAATGACTCCCTCTGGGCGGTCATGAAGGCTGCCTTGTCCTCCCGGCTGGCGCGCATCAGCGCCAGGAAGGTGTCCACGGCGCCAGGGATGGCATCGCTGTCGGCAATAGACTGGTAGTCCATGTCGCCCACTTCCCACAGCCTCCTCAGCTTCCGCCGCAGTTCACGCGCCTGCTTCGACCCCAGCATTTGCTGGTACCCTTCCCAGGTGTCCGGCAACTCGACTTCCACCGAAACATCCTGGGCCTTGCACGAGACCTCGTACCCCCGGTCTCGGGCAGCAGGCACCAGACCGGTCAGCACTGCCGAGTCAGGCCTGAGGCACTCCATATGGAGGCGGCTTATGCCCCTTTGCCGCAGGTCAGCGAGCAAGATGTCGAAGAATTGCCGCTCCCTACCTGGTGCGACGATGAAGTCCAGATAATCGCAGACATCAGGGCTGCCGATGAAGGAAGCTTCTCCAGCCTCTAGCCTCAGCGGAGCAATGCCCAGCACCGTCTCCTCTTCCTTGACGGCCCGCAGGCATAGCTCAGCGCCATCCCCGAAGGCATTCCACCAGGCCGCCAGCCATCCGGGCAGGGCAAAAACATGGGGCCAGCTCAGGTGTTCAAGGTCTGGCCAGCAAGCCACGAGCTGGTCCAGGCTCTCCAGGGCAACACTGCGATTCATGCTGTTACAAATCAGGGTAACGTCCCCGAAGCCGTGGCATCAACAGCGCGGCCGACAGCAGTGCATATTGTAGACGGCCGGGCCAGGCCCCTCGTCTGCCGGCGCTCATCCTCATCCCACTATGATATCATCCAGGGCACGCTTGGGCACATGGTGAACGCCCTGGCTGTCCCGCCAGTACTTGATGTCTCCATCGGCACGGGCCATCTCGATGACCACCTTTTCCTTGGGCTTGCCCAGGGCCAGGACAAGCAGTATCTCGTAGCGGGAGGGTATGGCCAGGGCCTGTCGCAGTCCTTCCTTCTGGATCGAAGCTATGATACAGCCACCCAACCTCTTCTCCGTCGCCCCCAGGAGGATGGTCTGGGCGGCGATGCCGTGGTCGCAGCCGAAGCTCCTGGAGATATCCGTGTCGCCCAGGATGACGATATACGCCGATGGTCTCTCTCCTTCTGCCGGGCCGGGCCAGTCCTTCAGATAGGCTGCCCAGGCGAGATGCGGGAATATCAAGGCGTTCCTCTCTGGCTCACAGGACAGAATATACTTCAGGGGCTGCAAATTGGCTGCCGACGCTGAGAGCCTGGCCAGGTCGACCAGCTCCCTCAGCGTCTCCATCTTTATGGCGGTCTCCTGGTGAAACCGCCGATAGCTCCTGTTGCGCAACACCAGCTCTTTGATGGTCATTCTGACCTCCTCTCCTCCGTCATTCGAGGACTGGGTCTCCTGCGGCCCGGCCTGCAAGACAAAGGCCTGTGCCTGTTTCCCTCAAATCAGAATGATACGCATTTGCGGGGGGCGACGCCAGGGGACGATCGGCCTTTGCCCAGTTCCGCCGTGTGCCTTGACCTGGAAGGCTGATGAGGTCGCTGGAAAGGCATCGGGTGGGAGCAATCGACACCCACCCAAAGACTCGTTTACCTCTCTGGTGTGGCGTGGTGCAATTTGAAACAGCCGCACCTGCCCGAGTACAATCACCGTGACAAGGGAGGAGAGAGATGCAACTGGCCTTCTACTTTGACCAGACGCGATGTACCGGCTGCTACACCTGCGTGGTGGCCTGCAAGGACTGGCACGACGTGCCTGCGGGGCCGGCTAGCTGGATGAGGGTGTCGACCATAGAGAAAGGCAGGTACCCGGAGCCCTTCGTTGCCTTCCTGGTTACTCCGTGCTACCACTGCCAGGAACCGGCCTGCGTGCCAGCGTGCCCGGTGGGGGCAATCACTAAGAGGGCCAAGGACGGCATCGTGATAGTCGACAGAGAGGCCTGTCTGGGGAAGGACTCGTGCCAGCTCTGCCTTGAGGCGTGCCCCTACGGAGCGCCGCAGTTTGGTGCCGAGGAGAACGCCACCATGCAGAAGTGCGATTTCTGCCTGGAGCGCTGGGAGGAAGGCAAACTGCCCATCTGCGTTGCTGGCTGTCCTATGAGAGCGCTCGATGCGGGTCCAGTGAGTGAAATGGAGGCCAGGTACGGGCAGGTGCGCAGGGCCGTGGGCTTCACCTATGATGAGAAGCTCCGGCCCTCGGTAGTATTCAAACCGAAGCCGGAGCCGGCTGCTGTACAGCGGTAGACAGGCCGGGGATTGGTGTCTCTTCCTTGTAATGACACGGTTGATGGTGTGGTACTCGAGCTGCTTGGGGCTAGAAAGAACGAGGGAAGGAGAATATGGTCGACAGGAGAGACCGAGAAGTGACCGGGTCGGACAAGGTGGTCTACACCACTCATTCCAGCCACTGTGGGGGCGGTTGCCTGCTCAAGGTGCATGTGAAGGATGGCGTGGTCACCAGGATCGAGACGGATGATGGTGAAGAGCCCCAGTACCGGGCCTGCCTCAGGGGCCGGGCCTTCCGGCAGAGGATGTATGCCCCCGACCGCATCCTGCACCCGATGAGGCGGGTAGGGGAGAGGGGCGAGGGGAGGTTCGAGCGCATCTCCTGGGACGAGGCCCTGGGTATCGTGGCCAGCGAGATGAAGAGGGTCAAGGAAGCCTACGGTCCCGAAGCGATACTGTACAAGTGGTCAGGGGGTGACACGTCCGTGCTGAACAGCGCCACATGTCACTACAGATTGCTCAACATGTTCGGGGGCTGCTCCGAGGTCTGGGGCACCTTCTCCTTCGACGGAGGTCTTTTCGCCGAGCTGGCCACCTAC
>QMOF01000158.1 GCA_003650185.1 Chloroflexota bacterium
ACGAGTGACGAGTTGGATGACTTCGATGCTATTACCGGCTTGCCCGAGGCCGCTCCGTCCAGCGTAGCGGCAGGTTCTACATCCCATCGGGACGGAACCACAACCAGCTTGCAGGACTTGTACTGTTGGTACTTCGCTTCCTCATCAGCGATGAAGCCCAGGAATCTCACGTTGGATTCCAGCCCCAACGCCCCGACCAGGTCCCTCAGTGCATCCTCTTCTTCGCCCGACCCACCGATATCCAATCTGATGTCAGGAACCGTCTCCTTCGCTATCGCCACCGCCTTGATCAGTATATCCAACCCCTTGAGTCTGCGAAAGTTGACGGCAATGAAGATATCCGGTTCCCCATCAGGCGGGTCAGGCAACCTCACCCTCTGTATCCTATCGTATTCAACGCCCTCGGGAACCAGGTGTGTTACTGCCTTCGTCCACCTTCTGATGATCCCTTCAGTGAAACGCGACTGCACTATGACGTGTGAGGCCCTGGGTATGACGTATTTCTCATTCGGGATTGAGATGAGCAGCCTTCTGAAAACCCGCAACGGATTGCTGTCGAAGCGAGACTCCATTCGCTCGACGCTGAATATGGTGATTGGGGCGGGATACCTGTTTCGCAGAAGGGCAGCAACGGCAGTGAAGCGAAATCCGCGCAGCGCATGCACAACGTCCGGATTCAGCCCTTCCACCGTTCTCTTCATAGACCGCAGGGTAATCGGAAACAGGAAGGGCATCACCGAGCCGACGCCACGCAAAACGTGGACAGCTACGCGGCCTCTCATTAACTGCTCGCTTTTCCTGCCCAAGGTAATCACGTGGACTTCCATGCCATCGATGGCCGACAAATGCTGCGCCAGCTTCTCGACATGCGTGACTGAACCGCTGCGACTCTCACCTAGCGGATAGCCGCTGACTATCGCAACTCTCACAAAACGCCTCAAACTTGCTTGTTTCGCCGGACTCCGCCGGGCGCGGGCTACTCCGCTCACGCACCAACAGAAGCGGGGGCGTTGCGGGCACTAGCCCGTCAGGTTATCCCTCTGCCACCTGACGAACGCCTCAAGTCCTGTCCTGATGTCGATATCGGGAGTGAAGCCGATCAACCTCTGGCCCAGACCACAGTCCGCCAATGTGTGCTCGGTCTCCCCCTTCTGCTTCCCAATGTAGGCTACCTCGGGTTTGACACCTATTATCTCTCCCAGATGTCGAACCAGATCGTTGACGCTTATGGCATTGCCAGCCCCCACATTGATGGCTTTGCCATCAGCCTTGTCCACCGTTAATAGCTTCATGTTCGCCTTCACGATATCGTCGATATGCGTGAAATCCCTGGTCTGCGTACCGTCCCCGAAGACTTGAATCACCTCATTGTTCATGAGCTTCCGAGTGAAAAGCGAGATCGCGAGATCCGGCCTCATTCTGGGACCGTACACGCTGAAGTACCTCAGACTCACAACTGAGATGCCGTATACCTCATGGAAGACCCGGCAGTAGTGCTCGGCTGCCAGTTTGGAGACCCCGTAGGGAGAGATAGGTTGGGTCGGGTGTCCCTCATCGAAGGGCAGGTACTCTGCCTTCCCGTAGACAGACGATGACGACGCGTTGACTACTCTCTTGACCCCCGCCTCCAGAGATGCCTGCAAAACGTTCAGAGTACCGATCACATTGACGTTGTTGGGCTTGAAAGGGTCTTTCACCGAGAATCTGACGCCCGGTTGAGCAGCCTCGTGAAAGACGTAGTCCACATCCCGGCTGATGATCTCCCGCATAGCGCCGAGATCGGTGACATCCGCCTTGACGAAACTTGCACCGGGCGCCGCCAGGACGCATGCCACGTTGCGCCTCTTGTGGTCCGGCGAGTAGTAGTCGTCGAGGTTGTCTATCAGCACAACCTGGTGGCCAGCCTTCGCCAGGGCTTCACCAATGTGCGAGCCTATGAAACCCGCCCCGCCTGTTACTACAGTCTTTGGCATGACGTTTGGATCACTCCGCTATCCTGCTCTGTGAGCCACCAGGCTGACAGACGTCGCGTGTCGAGCATCTCTCTTCTGCTGACCCTTGAAGACAAGCCCCAGGAACTTGGAGAGTGCGTAGAGCCCGGCCAGCACCACGACGTACAGCCACGAACCGGCCCCTTGTAAGTCCTTGTCCTTCAGAGTCCTCCAGCCGACTGCGCTGAACAGGAGGTACTCAACGCTGTCCAACACCCCGCAGTTGCAGTACAGATCATCCACCACGAATCCAGCCCTCTCCACTTCTTGCCTGAGCCCTTGCGGGGTGAACCGTCTGAAGTCGTATGGTGCGTGCACGTGCTGCAAGAAGGGGGTAGACAAGAAGAGCGTCCCACTCGTTTTGAGGACTCTGCCCAGCTCGCTCAAGGCCACTTCAGGCCGTGCCACATGCTCCAAAACGGAGTTGCAGATGAGACCGTCGAAGGAGTGGTCTCGAAAGGGCAGATGATGGATGTCAGCCATCGCACTGGTATACTTGGTAGGCACTACGTCCACACCGACGTATTCCCCGCCCGGCTTGAAGCCGAGCCGGTCTACCATGTTGCCGCAGCCTACGTCGAGCGTGCGGCCGTTCCAGCGACGCAGGACATCCTTGAGAAAGGCCAACTCTTTCCTGCCGGCTGCCGTGAGTTGTGTGTTTATCCTCAAAGAAGCTCCTGATAAGCCTCGACTGTCTTCCGTACGGTCTCAGCCCACGAGTAATCCGCGACGGCCTTCGCCCGGCCAGCCTGCCCCAGCCTGCACGCCAGATCTGGACTGTCTGTGATTCGGAGTATGGCCTCGGCTATCGCCTCCGCGTCACCAACGGGAGCCATCATGCCGCAGGAGTCCACAATGTCGACCAGTTGAGGTATCCTCGTTGAAACCACCGGGGTGCCGCACGCCATAGCCTCCAGCATCGTCCTTGGAACGCCCTCGCTGCGGCTCGTCAGAACAAAAACGTCGGAATCCTGATACAGCCGAGGGAGCTCCGCATTCGGAACGAATCCCCCAAAAACGACGTGCTGGTCTAAGCCCAAGTCCTTCACCCTTCGCCTCATCTTGTCGGCAAGCGGTCCTTCCCCAACCATCACCAGCCTGCAACGCCCGTTCCGCTGAACCACAATCCTGAAAGCGTCTATCAGGCAGTCAATCCCCTTCCCGGGAACAAACCTGCCAATCCACAGCACCTGCTTGCCGTCCCTGCTTCCCTTCGCACCATTCGGCTTGAAAGAGTCCACGTCGATGCCATTGTGAATCACCCTTATCTTCTCTGCTCTAATGCCCAACGCCTCCAACTGCGCTTTCTCCGTCGCAGTGTAGCAGAGGACCAGATCGGCAGACTTGAGCGTCCACTTCGCAACCGTTGGCACGTATGCTCTCTGTATTGTCAACGGAATGGTCTGTGAGATCAGGCCATGATTGGTGATGACGAGGGGCGCAGACCCAAACCTCTTGGCCAGGGCACACAGGGTCGTGGACAGGAATAAATGGGAGTGCGCGTGTATGATATCGAAAGCCTTCCTGGTACGAAACAGGCCGGGGAGTAATCCCGGCATCAGAGGGCTCCCCATCAGCCTGACAGGGGTACGGAACCGTACTACGTTGTAGCCGTCGGTGCCCTCCTGGGCGGCTCTCCTACTCGAACTCGACGTGTATACCGTTACGTCATGCCCCAGACGTGCCTGGGACTTTGACATCTCATGCGCGTGGAGTGCTATGCCGCCGGCTACGGTGGGATACAGGTTGGCTACCACACGCAGTATTCTAATCGGCGCCTCTCTCCTTACCAGCAGATTCCCTCTCGCTGTATCGAGTCCTTCAGTACTTTCCTTCCCTCCAGTATCACCCTGCGCTTCATTCCCCCAAACTGCTCATCCATCTCCTTGAACTCATCCCAGTCTGTCAAGATAAGGCAGGCATCCGCACCTTCGAGCGCCTCCGCCGCGCTCCCGGCGTAGCAGACAAGGTCATCGCCAATGATCCTCCTCATGTTGGCAACGGCCTGTGGATCATAAGCTGACACATGGGCGCCGCTTTCCAGAAGACGCCCTATGGCCGGGATCGCCTGGGAATCCCTGACATCATCAGTACCGGCCTTGAAAGCGAGGCCGAGAACAGCCACACGCTTGCCTTCGAGAGTCCCCACCCTGCTTTCGAGGATCTCAACCAGACAAAGCGGCTGCGACCTGTTTACTTCAACCACAGACCTGAGCAGCGTCGCGTCGTAGCCCAAATCGGCAGCCTGTGCTATCAGCGCTCTCATGTCCTTTGGCAGACACGACCCCCCAAAACCGATCCCCGCTTCGAGATACTTGGCCCCTATTCTGGAGTCAAAACCTATGCTTCTTGCCACATCGTAGGCATCAACTCCCAGCCTCTTGCAGATGTTTCCGATTTCATTGATGAACGATATCTTTGTGGCCAGGAAGGCATTCCCCGCGTATTTGATCATCTCTGCCGTCCTGTAGCTTGTCCTCACAATGGGGCACTTGAAATCGCTACAGAAACCGCAAACCATGTCCCCGGCATTTGTGTCGTTCTCCCCAACTATGATCCGGTCGGGGTTTAAGAAGTCTTCAAGCAGACTGCCCTCCCTGAGAAACTCGGGTACTACGCAGACGCCGATCTGGTCGCCAACAGATCTACCAGAAGACCTTTCCAGAAGCGGAATAACCACATTCTCGGTTGTGCCGGGCTGGACTGTGCTCCTGATGACGACAAGATGGTAGCTCTGTTTCCGCCTGAGTAATCTGCCGAGCTGGCCCACGGCATCTTCAATTTGAGTCAGGTCGATCGCCCCATCGACCCTCGAGGGAGTTCCGACACATATGAACGTGACGTCCGTGTCCAAAGCTTCTTCGCAATTGGACGTGGCCCTGACTTGCACCGTGCCGAAAGCTTTCGTTAGACTCTCGTCACATATGGTGCACCGACCGTCCCGTATGCTGCTTACCACCCGCTGCTCTTTCTCTATCCCCACAACGTCGTAGCCTTTCAATGCAAACCCGACCAACTGGGTGAAGCCAACGTAGCCGAGCCCTATTATCGAGATCAACTGCGTGCCCCCTCATAACGGGTCCGAGGCAGGCCAGGAGCCAACCCCCCGGGCCTTCAGCAACACATCCGACCTCTCAGTCTGACTCAACGGTCTCACTCCAATATGCCAAACCATGGCGTGTTCATCTCCAAGCGAGCCAAATCACAACTGAACAGGGCTCCTCCCCGGCGGCAAGACCACTCCCTGGCGATCCCAGAGCAGGTGTCCACTGATGGCCGGAACCTCTAGGTGACCCGCATCCACAAGTGTAGCATTCGGTGCGGCTTGTGCGCAGCCGTGCCAAGCCTCAGCCAAGCACTCCGAACAACATGACCCTGGCCAAAACGCAAGCCATCCTGAACGGATACATGGCATACGTTTTCAAGGAGAATTGGGACTCGCCCGTGTTGCGAGGTGGCATCTCGATCGATATCTCTCTGATCCTGAGTCCCCTCCTCGCCGCCCGCAACGTC
>QMOF01000159.1 GCA_003650185.1 Chloroflexota bacterium
AAGGGCAGGGGGGCAGACATATTCTTCAACTTCAACCCGATTATGCAGGGTATGCTCATCGAAGACCATCAAGAGGACCATATCCCATCCCTCTCCATGGTGTCCTCGCCAACGTACGTTGGCCAGGACTGGATCTACAGCTTTGGCGTCCACTACCCGCTGGAGGCGGAGGCAATAGCCCACTGGATCGTGAAGGAGTGGTGGCCAGACCAGGGAGAAGAGCGTGCGGTGAAGATCGGCCACGTCGGAATTCACGGTTACGGCTCCACCGATCAGGTGAGCGAGAAGCTGCAAGAGATGCAGGCCTCGGACGACTACGACTTCGAGTTGGTAGAGGAAGAGGGGCTAGAGACCACGCCAGAGTGGGGTAGCGAGGTCAGCGCGCTCAGCGAGTGCGACATCATAATCGTGAACTGCGTTGGCCCTCAGGCCGCCAGCTTTGTTAGAGACGCGAAGGACAGGAACTACGCCGGCAAGCTCCTCGGCACTTCGATGGCTTTCCTGGGTTTCTGGGAATTGGTAAAGGACGCTGTTTCGCCAGCGGAACTCGACGGCACCCTCGCCATACATGGGCACACCCTCTGGACAGACAAGACGGATGGTGAGCTGGTGCCATTCATGGCGCTGGTCGACAATATGCTCCACACGTACCGCGAGTCTGAATATGACAATCTTCGAAAGGGCACCAGCTACATGACCGGCGTCGAGGTGGGCATGGTCCTGGAAGAAGCCATCAGGAATGCAGCGGAGGACAAGACGGCTGACCAGACGTGGGCCGAAGCCATAAACGCGGCCATGCAGGACATCCACATTGACAAGACGGCGGACGGCTTCGGTGAAGTATGGGAGTGCCACGACATCAATATCCTCCACCGCCAGCTCAGGGTTATCGAGTACAGGTACCCGGAGGACGACTGGTACGAAATCAGGTCGTGGGAGCTGCCACCCTCCCTGCAAGGCGGCGGATAGGCTCGGGCACGTGCAGGTTCCCGGCAAGGCACTGGTGCCGGTAGCCTGGAGTTGGGGGGATATCCGGTTTACGCTGACCCCGATGGGGGATGTAGCCTGAATGACTTGACTGGCTGGCGTTTGAAGCGCCAGCCAGTCGCTTTCTGGTTGTGTTTCCTGGTCCGGTCCTAGCCGGATGAGTCAAGCTCCTGCCGTAGTCTCTGAAGGACTTCCGGGTGCTGTCGATTGAACTCTATCAGCCTGCGTATGGCTTTAGCGGCCCCCCTTATGGAAAGAAACAGAGGGAAGCCCGATTCGATGCACAGCCTGCGGTAGGGCCTTGATGGCAGCCAGGAGTCCTCGTTGGCTATGAAGTGGAGCACTGTTGCCACAGGCAGGTGACACTCCTTGGCCGCCACGACCATCGGCCCGGCCCCGCTGCCGATGGCCCACTCGCGAATCGTGCCCGGAAGCGAATCCACGGAGTAGTGAAGTATCAACGAATCGATCTCAGGCCAACTGTCAAGAATGGCCATGAAATCGCCGATCCCGCCGTCTCCTGTGAGGTACCTGGTCTGACGCAGGGCCTCCTCCCACTCGGATATACCCACCTTGTTGAGCAGACGTCCCTGCTCGTTGCCGAGGAGGGGGGAGGCGTCAAACGGATTGCGAATCATGCTGCCCGCCAGGGGGATGAGATTCTTCAGTTGCTCCCTGATGTCGGGGGGGATGGCAGGGAGCCTGAACCCAGCGCGTTCGAGTTCGTCTGTTGCCAGCAGACTGGCACCGCCACCGTTGCCTATGGCGCAGGTATTCAGGCCACGTGGCGGTCTCATGCGGACGAGGGCGGTCAGCATGTCCACCATCTCGTCGACGGTGCGTACCTGGATGGCCCCGACCTGCTTGAGAAAACCCTGCCACACGCCGTCTGACCCGGCCAGGGCCCCGGTGTGTGAGGAAGCGGCCCTTGTCCCGCCCTCAGTATAGCCACCTTTGTAGATCACCACTGGCTTGGTCGAAGCCGCCCGTGCCAGCACCTGGCGTAGCCGTTGGCCGTCCGACGCACCTTCAATGTAAGCGGCGATGACCTTGGTCTCGGGATCATGCGCCAGGTAGTCGATGAGCTCACATTCGTCGATGTCACAGGCATTCCCGTAGCTGACCGCCTTGCTGAAGCAAAGTCCGCGGACCACGGCGCTACGGATGATCAGGGTGGTATTGCTGCCGCTCTGGGAGATGAGACCGATGGAACCTACCTCCTGGGGATAGTTCACGCAGAAACTCACCCCTGTTTTGGGATAGTAGATACCCATGCAGTTGGGACCGAGGATGCGAATGTTGTAGCGGCGCGCGGTCTCGACCAGCCTCGTCTGCAAATCTACCAGTTCCGGCTCGCCGGTCTCAGCAAACCCTGCCGAGTAGAGTTGCAATACCTTGGCCTTCACCTCGCGGCATTCTTCCAGCAGGTGGAGGGTTTCTCGTGCCGGTATGCATGATACCACGTGGTCCACCGGAGCAGGGACCTCCCTCAGGCTGCGGTACACCGGAAGCCCCAGGATTTCGCCGCCCCTCGGGTTTACCGGGTAGATATTTCCCCGGTAACCCATCTTAATGAGCGGCTCTATGTAGAACTCGTTGATGAACCACCGCAAGGGATCGGTGGAGGCACCGGCCACCGCTATAGAGCGTGGGTGGAAGAGGTACTCCAGGGGATGGGGAACCGGCGTCTCGTCAAGTGGCGAGGCCATTATTTCTGCGCCCCCCCTGTGCCAGGTGCTCCGCAGGGCGCACAATACTGGAGAGAGTATCGCATTCGGATTGTCAGGGAGGCCGAGGTCAGGCCAAACGTGTATCCAGAGATGATGATAGCCTTGCCGGCCTTCGTTTGTCAAACAGGGTGGCCCCGTATGAGAACACGCGGCCCAGAGGGTTGACTGGGTGACGCGACTCCATGGGCACTCTTACCTAGATCCAGGTACGAGGAGGCGATACAATGGTGGGTGCCTGACTGGGACTACTCACGCCTGCTTAGCTTGAACCAGGGGTGGAAACTTATTATGCAGTCACTGCAGTACTCCCGGTTTCGGGCCATGTTGATGCTCATGTCGATGGCCATGAAGTAGTCAGCCATCCGGTCAGGAAGCAGGAAGTGGTCCTTGACGTATGCATGGCCCCTTTGTCCCAACAGGGCCGCGGTGGCGGGGCTTTCCAGCAACCGGACGATGCGCTCAGCAGTCCTGCGTGGAGTCTGGTAGAAGTAACCGTTGTAGCCACACCTGATCTGAAGAGGGATGCCCCCTACCTCCGCGCCCACTACGGGCTTGCCTTTCCACAGGGCTTCGGTGATTACCAGGCCAAAGCCCTCTCTGGTGGACGGCTGCATTATTACGGTGGCTGCTCGCTGAAGGGCATTCACTTCGCGGTAGTTCTCCAGTCGGTCTGCCATCGACAGGTTGAGAACGTGGATGTCTTCTTCGTTCTTCGTCTCCTCATAGACCTTTGCCAGGATTCTGACACCCTCCGGGTCATCAGAAGCCAGGCCGCCGGCCAGCACAAGCTGGCATTTCTTTTCCTTTCTCACATAGCGGTAGGTGGCAATAGTCCTGTCCAGCCCTTTCCACGGGTCGAATCGCCCGATTTGGGCGATGATAGGCACCTTGGGGTCCACCTGATATTTGAACAGCACGTCGTCTATCTCCTGGCGGCTCAACTCACGGTTCTTCTCGGATAGGGGATCGATGAACGGGGGTATGATGAACTTGGGCAGTGGCCAGCTCGCAACTACGTATTGTGCTGCCGAGAAGACGGCCGCATCATAGCGCTGGGCACAGTCGTTAACGAACTCCCATAGTGCCGGGTTGTCCCTCGGCGTGGCGTCTTCGATGTCGATATGGCATCTCCATACCCAGAGCTGGTTGGGCTTCTTGAGGTACCGATTCAGACCCAGGGGTTGCGGGTCGTGGACATCCACTACGTCCGGATCGTAGTCGATGATGTTCTGCTTGGCACATTGCTCCAGGTTATCGAAATAGGTCTGAAGCATCTTTCGAGTGAAAGGACCTTTGTGGCCCTGAAGCAGATTGTGCACGTACTTGGTGATCTCGAAGTACTCCTTGTTGCCCTTGACCACCTTCCACTCTGCCTTGACGCCCAGCGAATTGGCAAACGGTATGGAGCTGTACAACATCTCGGCAACGCCTCCGCCTTGAGCCGTGGAGTTAAGCGCCAGCATGTTCAAGCCTCTCACACGCTGTGCCGCCTTGTGCAGTCTCTCTATGGAGGCCTCCCCCACCACCGGTACATAGGCCTCCAGGGGTGGCGTGGAGAAAGGACAGACGTTCTTTCGGGCACTATACACCGTTCCGTCCGCCAATGGGAAAACGCCCTGGGCTGTTTCTGCCAAAGAAGACCCTCCTTCCCCGGGACTACTATTTCAAGCCGGAGTCCGCCTCTGTCTTGGCTCGGTTCATTTTATGCAAGAAAGAGGATGTCAGCAAGTGTACCGCGATTCTCTTCTGGAGAAACGGACGTATCGTACATGGAATGGCTGGATTCGGCAGCGGAGGACAGAGAAACACTGCCACCTTGAGTAGTGGCCGGAGATATCAAGTACTTCCCAGCAGGGACAAGGCTATCACGGTTGCCTTCTTATGCTCGGGCGGCCTTGCATACCGGTCAGGTCCTCACCGGTATGCCTCTTTCAGAGAGATACCTTTTCGCCTCATTAATGGACACCTCTCCGAAGTGAAAGATAGAAGCAGCCAGGACTGCTGACGCCTTGCCATTTACCACAGCTTCGTAGAGGTGCTCCAGGTTCCCTGCTCCGCCAGAAGCGGTGACCGGAATGCTCACGGCCTCGGCCACAGCCCTGGTCATCTCCAGGTCGTAGCCCTCTCTTGTTCCGTCTGCGTCCTTGCTCGTCAGCAGGATCTCTCCTGCGCCCAGGCCCTCTACCTTTCTGGCCCATTCCACAATGTCGAGACCGGTCCCCTCCATACCACCTTTCACCACCACTTCAAGCCTTGGGAACTTGCTGCCCGGCGGGTTCTTCTTTCCGTCGATGGCCACCACAATCCTCTCACTACCAAATTGCTGCGATGCTTGGCTTATTAGTTCAGGTTGCCTCACAGCGGCGGTATTCACGGAGACCTTGTCCACGCCTAGGGCAAAGAGTTCCTCCATGTCTGACAGGTCTCTTATTCCTCCCCCAACGGTGAAAGGAACGGTGGCTGCCTGCCGTACCTTCTTGACCCAGTCCATCCTTGTTCCCCTCGCCTCAACGGTAGCAGCAATGTCCAGGAAGGCCAGCTCGTCGGCACCTTCTCTGCAATAGGCCGCTGCAGCTTCCACGGGGTCACGCGCATCGCGCAGGTTGACGAACTTGACCCCTTTTACCACCCTGCCGTCCTTCACGTCGAGGCAAGGTATGATCTTTACAGCGCGCATCCTAAGTACTTGTGCAGGCACGATAAGCTGAAAAAATACACCCGCATAGTTAGTGTGTACCTATTCTATGCTCGTGCCCGGTGGGTGTCAATCTTGCGGTCTGGCCGGT
>QMOF01000160.1 GCA_003650185.1 Chloroflexota bacterium
GCATTTTGGACGCCAATCGAGTCCGGGTGCGCGTCAGGCGGCTGTGCCCTTCCTTCGTCACTTGATGTCCGGGGCTCGGCCACAGCTTGCGCCTCGACTCCGCCCCGCCCTCACCACCCGGAGATGCCCGCACCGGTATCGAAAAGCCAAAGGTGCTCCCGCGCCCCTCCTGGCTTTCTACCCATACCTGCCCCCCATGAAGCTCTACCAGCGCCTTGCACAGCGCCAACCCCAGCGCCAACCCACCCCACGGCCTAGCATCCCCGGTCAGCTCCCGATACGACCGGAACAGCGATGGCTGCTGCTCTGTGGGTATCCCGGGGCCGTCGTCCTGCACCTCTATCACCACCCTGCTGTCCATCTGTCCGGCCCTCAGCACCACTGTACCGTTACTCGGTGCGAACCTGAAAGCGTTGCCAAGCAGGTTGAGCAGCACCTGCTTCAAGCGGGCCTCGTCAGCCCAGGTCGGGGGAAGCGCAGAAGGCAGATCGGCTACCAGCGTCTTCCCCTGGATCAAGGCGAGGGGGCGCATCTCGGCCACAATTCGGCGCAGCAGCCTGAGTACGTCCGTCTTGGCGTAGTCCAGTTGAAGCGCGCCTGTTTCGCTCTTGACCACGTCCAGGAGGTCGTCAATTCGATTGTTGAGCTTCGAAGCCCCCCGGACAACGCTCCTGGCCAGGTCGGAAAGAGGGCCCTCTTCCAGAACGCTGGCCAGCGCGCTACCGGCGGCCAGCACCGGAGTGAGCGGCGTCTTCAACTCATGTGCCAGCGCCCTGGCGAAGTCTACCCTCGCTCTCACCTCCTGTTCCAACTGATGACGCAAGTGCACTTCCCTGCTATGGGCTAGGCGCAACCGGTCCTCAGTCGCCCTGAAACCGTAGCTCTCGGCAATAACCCAACCACCATCCCGCTTGACCAGGGCGCACCTGTGGTTGTTGATCACGTCGACCACCCTAGAGGCTCCACACCTGTGCAGCGGGTAGCTACAAAGGGCTATGAGCCGGGCTTGGCCCATGGAGGCGTTCACTGCCTCCTCATAGCGAGCGAAGTCGCTCCAGGTCCCTTCCCCCACCCAGCACACGTTGCCAGTTACCCTCAGCCCGTCATAGCCTCGGTCGAGTGCCTGGCCCAGCTTGTTGGTCCAGCTTACCGCGACAGCCTCTGGATCAAAACAACCCCCCTTGAGGTACCAATCAGTGTGCGGGACGATCTCAATCTGCCCCCTTTGAGCATACTCCTCAAAAGCAGGTATGGCATCACGTGCCACCTCCCGGGCTTCGTCATGGGTCAGAGGCTCCGATGTGACCCATACACAATACTCGTTGTTCTCCAGCCCTGCCATGAGATAGGGCACCAGCACCTCCATCAGGTCGTCCTTCTCCTGGTAGAGCTGACACAGGTGAGCACCCCACGGCACATCGCCCAGCACATCAATGCCTGTCTTCCTCAGTCCGTCAATCATGCTATCCTCCCAACAGCAGCTTCAATCAACCTGTTTGCCGACTTTGCAGAACAGATAGGCACCGCAGGATGAGAGGGCAAGACGCGCCCTCCGGCCATCAGTACGCGGGTCTCCCAAAACCAAAGGAGGCAGACCAAGTACCATTACCCCCGAACCACGAAGGATGCTATCATGAAAACCCCCGCCAATCAACAGGTTAAGCGACCACTTCTGTCGCTCTAAGAGACATACCCTTGACGTGCCAGAGCGGGCGCTAACTGCCGCTCTACGCCTGCAAGCTGCTCTGAGAGGCGCGCCTGCCAGCATCCGCCTGGCACAACAGACTGGAGCACTCCGCAGCCACCGCGCCCTCCGGCAGGTGGGACTCCCTGCACCTCACCCACCCCCTGTGAAAGCGTCGACTCGACCCCGATGGGGACCAGTGATCCCTCGGGGTGAGAGACGACCCCGACTGTCTCCTGCATGCAGCGCACTGGTGAGCCAAGCCCACCTTACGGCTGCTGGAGCCGCCCAGCCGACGGCCTCGTCAGGTTCAGGGACCTGACAGGTATCCTAGGGGATGCGCCCCAGTACGACTCTGTATGTAGGAGAGCCTTTCCAGGCTCGACCGGGGGAAGAAACTGGGTCAGGCCAGGGATGTCAGGCCATGCCTCAGGAAGCGAGGAACGCTGGTCGACCCCAGAAGGGGTCTCCTACAGACGGGTGGTAGTGGACTCCTGGGTGTCAGTCCCCGACCTGACCCGGTCATCTTTAGCCTGCGTGGGTGTCGGGTGGTCCTACCCGACCCCAAGCCTTTCCGCCCCGACGAGCAGCCGACGGCCCCGTCAGGTTCAGGGACCTGACAGGTATCCAGTCCTGTCCTTATGCCATTCGGAGAGCGCAGCGAAGAATCCGAGTGGCGTAGACCCTTCGCTGCGCTCAGGGTGACACTTAGTGGCTGCACTCCGTTCGGACAGGTATGAAGACCTGTCCGAACACCACCTGGGGCTGCCTGGTGGGTTCGGCCTCGCTTCACCCATCCTACAGGGCTGCGGGAGCAAACGCAATTCTCATCCCTTGCGGTGCTGGCTGACCAGCATGTAGATTTGTTAAAGGCATGCGCCAAGTTTTCGGCAAGAGCCAGGCATTCGGTTAATGGGCAACTCAGTATGAGGTCGACCTTCCTGGGTGTGAGTACCAACATCCTGGTACTGGGCATCGTCAGCTTCATCACCGACCTCAGCAGCGAGATGATGATGCCGCTGCTGCCCCTTTTCATTACCGCTCTGGGTGGTGGCGGACTGGTGGTCGGGCTGGTCGGTGGGGTGGGTGACGGCCTTTCCAGCCTGCTCCAGGTACTCTCCGGCCACTGGTCTGACCGGGTACCCCGAAGGAAGCCATTTGTCTTCGCCGGGTACGCCGTGTCGAGCGTCTTCAAGCTTTTCCTGGCCCTGGCCTCTGCATGGCCCCATGTCCTGGCAGCCCGTGTCCTGGAACGGGTGGGCAAGGGGCTCAGGACGGCCCCCAGGGATGCCATCATCGCCGACTCCTCTGGGCAGGCCAGCAGGGGCAAGGCCTTTGGGCTGCACCGCGCCCTGGATACGTCCGGCGCGGTGGCCGGTTCGCTGGTGGCCCTGCTCCTGTTCTGGGCGCTCGACCTGGAGATTAGGTCGGTGCTGCTGGTGGCGGCGGTGGTGGCCTTCGCTGCCCTCATTCCCCTGTACAGGCTGAGAGAGCCGCCCCGTGAGCGCCGCCCTCAGTCAGCACTGGCCATCACGCTGCGCGGCCTTCCAGGGCGGTTCAGACTATTCCTCGCAGCCGGGACAGCCTACGGGCTGGCCAACTTCACCTACATGTTCTTCATACTTCGAGCGCGTGACCAGTTCATCATCGGCAACGGCGAGAGGGAGGCTATAGCCGCTGCCATTGGCCTGTACATCCTGTACAATGTCGTGTACTCAGTGCTGGCACTGCCCATGGGCTCGCTATCCGACCGCTTCGGGAGGGGCAGGCTGCTCCTGCTGGGCTACCTGCTCTTCGCCCTGACCTGCCTGGGTTTCGCCAGTGCCGACTCCAGGCCGTGGTTCATCTCCTTGTTCGCGCTGTATGGACTGGTCTATGCCATAGTCGAGGGAACACAGCGGGCCTTCGTCTCTGACCTGGCCCCCGCCGAAAGCCGTGGTGCTGCCCTGGGAACATTCCATACATGCACCGGCCTGGCCGCCGTATTCGGCGGGCTGATCGCCGGGCAGTTGTGGGACGCGGTGGGACCGGCAGCCACCTTCTACTACGGGAGTGGGGTTGCCGCGATTGCCACGCTCCTGCTGCTTTATCTCACGCGGTACCGGGAAGGGGCCGGGATGCCTACCTAGACGTTGCGGCAGCACCGTCGACTTGCTTTGCCAGTAAACCTATTGCCTGGCAACCCCGTGCGAAAAAGCCAGGGCAGCCAACCCCAGAGCGTTTGCAGCAGCGAACCCCAGGGTGAAAGGTCGTGAACCGTCATCTCCCCAGTCAACCGCCAGCTCTGTAACCAGCAGGCCGAGAGTCCCGACGGCAACCAGGACAAAACCGCTCAGTTTGAAGACTGGTACCGTGAGTCCACCCCTATCGCCGTGGCTCGGGTGAAGCCTAGCAGAGCCGGCAAGAACCGTCAACCAGCCCTGGTAGGGACGAATCCGACTCACCCGAGACCTTGAAAAGCCCCGTTACGCCGGTTACTATGGGTGCGGGTTTGACGCCTGGAATGCAGCACCACACGCCAGCCCGATGCAGAGAGGTGGCTGGCGCGTGCGCACCCTGGGCACTGGCGGTGCCACACCCTGAATGCAGGTGAGGAGCGTGGTGCCAGCAACACGCGACACAGGAGGCCCACATGGAGAAGATGATCTACCTGGTCTGGAAACATGAAGCAGACTCACCGGCCGGCTTCAGGCAGAAGCTGCTGGGCGAGGTCTCGGAGAAGCTGATGGGGTTGGGCGTGCACAGACTGCGCATCAGCGTGGTTGACGATGACGTGGCTCCCGCCGACCCGCTGCGCATCGTAAACTCCAGGCCACCCATCTCAGGTCTGGTATCCATGTGGGTGGACACGGCCATCGACCGCAAGCCGCTGGAAGAGACACTCGAAAACGCCGTGGCCCGCGTGGCGGGCTACCTAGTGACCGAATCGGAGCCCATCGTCAACACCAGGCACCTGGTACCCGACGGCCAGCGCACTCCTGGCATGTGCCAGGTGGCCCTGCTGCAAAGACCGCCGCGCCTGGCCCGCGAGCAGTGGCTGGAGATATGGCTGGGCAGCCACACGCAGGTGGCCGTCGGCCTTCAGTCTACCTTCGGCTATCGCCAGAACGTCGTGGTGCGCACTCTGACCTACGCTGCCCCGCCCTACGACGCCATCGTCGAGGAGAATTTCCCTGAGGCGGCCATGACCGACCCCAACGTCTTCTTCGACTCCGTGGGCGATGAGGCCAGGACCAGGGAGCGGCAGAAGCAAATGTACCAGAGCTGCGCCCGGTTCATCGACTTCGACAAGATAGACGTCATGCCCACCAGCGAATACAATATGAAGTCCTGATGTCCTGTGCGGTCCTGGCCCTGTGGCGCCACGGCCGCCAGCCAGCCCAGCATGAAAGGGGGGTGAATGCCAGATGCGCAGACCTTCAAGTCGAGGTACGGCCCGTGGGCGCTGGTGACGGGGGCGGCGCGGGGACTGGGCATGGAG
The DNA here is from genome assembly GCA_003650185.1 of Chloroflexota bacterium. Taxonomy (GTDB): domain Bacteria; phylum Chloroflexota; class Dehalococcoidia; order UBA2247; family RBG-13-53-26; genus B9-G15. The sequence goes on from QMOF01000160.1 coordinate 5,166, forward strand.
TTCGCCCGGCAGATACCTCCCCTGGGGCTCAACCTGGTGCTGGTGGACATGCTCCAGGACGAGCTGGCGCAGGTAGCCGGTGAAGCCCGGCAGCTCGGGGACGTGGAGGTCAGGACAGTTATAACCGACCTGTCGCAGCCGGACTTCATTGACGCCGTCCGGCAGCAGACCGACGACATAGAGGTCGGCTTGCTGGTGAGTAATGCGGCCCACACGCCGGTGGGCCTCTTCCTCGACACCCCGGCGGAGGACAAGCTCAAGA
>QMOF01000161.1 GCA_003650185.1 Chloroflexota bacterium
ACACCTGGTCAGTGAGTGGACACCCAATAAACAGCATGGCCTGCAAAACGGGAGCACAGGAGATGAAAAGCAGAAGGTCCAACATCGAGGTCATAGCTGATATTCTGAGGTTGGGCGAGGCCGGCAAGACCGAGATCATGTACAGCGCGAATATGAGCTACCGGCAGTTGCAGCGGTACCTCCAGTTCCTGATTGAGCGGGGGTTCATCGAGGTCAGCAAGAACGGCAACCCGGTCGTCACGTACAAGGTGAACAAGATGGGACTGAGGCTCCTGGAGAACATCGAGAACCTGCTGGGTATGTTGGGGCTGGGGGATGGGGATGGTGCGTCAGAGGCTCTCGACTGAAAACGCTTGCTGAAGGAGTGTATCTCACATGGGCGAGAAAAGGATGCTGATATTGCCGGCGGAGCTGGTCCAGAAGATCGACGAGAATCGCGGGGACATGACCCAGGCAGAGTTCATCAACTTCCTGATCGACGAGCAACTGAAAAAGGACCCCACGAGTGACGGCTTCGTCACAAAGGATGCACTCCTGGAGTTTGAACACGGGATCAAGGACCTGTTGCGTACTTTTCTGGAGTTCGTGGTCAGCTACGGGCTCGAGTTGGGAAAAGTGCCAGGCAAGGGTGACCTTGAGGAGTTGAATCAGAGGCTAGGAGGGCTGCACAAGTCTTTTGGCGCATCAGAGAAAGGTGGGAGCGCCAAGGATCACTGAGACCGATGGCAGCTATCTGCCACGGACTGGTGCTGACTAATTCAACCCCCTGTGGAAGGGGGGTTGTTCTTTTTCTGTAGGCGCGAAGGTATGCTTGCCTTGTGCTCGTGCAGAGGTGACACAGGCAGGAATAGAACTAACTTCTAGAACATTATCACTTCCCACGGCACGAGGCATTGTGCAAGATTGGTACCTGTGTGCTACATAACGCTGGGTGCTCTCGGCTTTGTGGTGGCTCCGCTCTTCGAGGTCTTCTCCCTCAAGGGAGTTGGCTGGCTGAAGCATGGTGTCGGGGCGTTGGCCCTGGGCCTGGTTTCCTATGCCACGGTGGTGGTGTGCCTCAGTGCCGAGCGACTGCACCTGCCTGGTTGGGTGGACCCTGTTGGATGGGTTCTTCTGGCGGTAGCACTCTTGCTGCTTGTCTATTCGCTTTTCATAGATATCCCAGCGCATGAATCGTATGTGGGGGTTAGCACGGGCAGGGTACCGGTCAAGACCGGAACCTATGCCCTGGTGCGCCACCCTGCGGTGTTGTGGTATGGCCTTCTCCTGGTTTCCCTCATCCTGGTATCGAAGGCCAGGCTGCTGCTGATTGCCGCGCCAGTGTGGTTCTTGATGGACGTGCTCTACGTTGTCGTCCAGGACAGGTTCCTGTTCGCCAAGATGTTCGTGGGTTACGATGCCTACAGGCGTGAGACACCTATGCTGATCCCGACCAAGAGAAGCGTGAGCGCTTGCCTGAGAAGCATAAGTACAGGAGGCGTGGTGCCGAGGTCAGAGAAAGGGAGGTAGAGACATGACCAGACCGGTCGAGCTCCTCAGACAGGGCAGGAAAGAAGAGCTATGGCAAAAGTGCTGTGGGTTCATCGACCTGCGCATTGACCAGTTCATGGGTATCCAGCGCAGGCTGCTGCTTGAGCAAATCGGGTTGCTCAAGGGATGTGAGCTGGGCAGGAAGGTGATGCAGGGGGCAGAACCTACGAGTGTGGATGAATTTCGGGAGCAGGTGCCGCTGACCACGTACGCCGACTATGCCTGCTACCTCTCCGAGAGAAGGGAGGATGTGCTTCCTGAGAAGCCTCTTCTGTGGCAGCGCACTTCTGGCAGCTCGGGGGAGTTTGAGTACAAGTGGTTCCCCTTGACCGAGAGGCTGTACAACGAGCTGGGTAACCTGATCTTTGCTTACATGATCTTCTGCACCGCCGAGCGAAGGGGCGACATCAATTTTGGTGAGCATCAGAAGATAATCTATGCGTTGGCTCCTCCGCCTTATACCACGGGAACGATGGGTCGGCTGGGTGAACGGGAACTCCCCCTGGATTTCCTGCCGCCACTCGATGAGGCAGAGGCCATGCCCTTTGACGAGAGGATCCAGCGCGGCTTTCAGTTGGCGTTGACCGAAGGCCTTGACGTCTTCTTTGGGCTGCCGAGCATACTTGTGGCTGTGGGTGAGCGGTTCAACGGGAGCCTGGGGGCGCGGGACCTTCTCAGCGTTCTGTCGAAACCTGGCCTTGCTCTTCGTCTGGCCAGAGCGTGGCTCAAAGCCAAGGCTGCTCGGCGGCCGGTGCTTCCCAAAGACCTGTGGTCGCTGAAGGGGATAGCTGTAGCAGGGAGCGATGCTTCGATCTACAAGAACAAGATCAAGGAGATGTGGGGCAGGTATCCGCTGGACCTATATGGCTGTACTGAGGCAGTGCCGATAGCCATGCAGACCTGGGACTATGAAGACATGACTTTCGTCCCCGATGTTTGCTTTCTGGAGTTCCTGCCTGAAGAGGAACTGGGCAGAATGAAAGCCAACCCGAGCTACCGGCCCCGGACGCTCCTTCTGGATGAGGTAAGGGCAGGGGAGAACTATGAGATCGTGATCACCAACTTCCGCGGTGGTGCTCTGGCCAGGTATCGAATCGGGGATATGATCAAGATCACGTCGTTGCGTAATGATAACCTTGGCATAGACATCCCTCAGATGAGGTATGAGTGTAGGGTAGACGGCTTGATTGATCTGGCCGGTTTCACGCGGCTGACGGAGAAGACAATCTGGCAGGCTATAGAGAACGCCGACGTGCCGTACCAGGAGTGGACGGCGCGGAAGGAAGCCACTGACCGCCCCATCTTGCACCTCTATCTCGAACTGAAAGGGCATAGTAACGGGACTGCTCCCCAGATTGCCGCAGCCATACATGAACAGCTCCGAAAGCTGGACAGCGCTTATGCCGATCTTGAGAGCATGGTGGGACTGCATCCGCTCGAGGTCACCTTGCTGCCCACCGGAGCCTTCCAGGAGTATATGCTGAGGCAGAAAGCGGCTGGTGCTGACCTGGCCCATCTCAAGCCGCCGCATCTGAATGCCTCAGATGGCGTAATCGATGCCCTGCTTGCCTGTGCTCGCAGATAGCGGGGCAGGCAGGGTGCCTTCCTGCACTGGCATCGGCCCGCGGAGCACTGCGCCGTACCGTGATGCCAGTCGCGCGCCGCGCTGGCTCGGCGTGGGCAGTAGGGTGTCAAAGCTGAGGCGCCTTGATCCTGGTTGTCCACGAAGCTCCTCTTGGCAGGACCTTACAGTAGCCGCCGCTCATCGCTTTCTCCCCTGGATGTAGCAAATGTCCTGCCAGCAGGGCTCTGGCTTTCTCGCCGGTACTTCGCCGGCTGGGCCAGGACGGCAGGGCAAGGGTTGTTGGCGTTGGGTTATACTGCCGAGTGGGCCAGGCAGATGACCTCTGGCAATCATGCCTCCGTTGATCGCTGTCTAGCTTGGAGGCGGCGCAATTTCTATCATGTATCGACTAAGCGCAGATGACTGGGTTATTGACAACCTTCGGATACGTGTGCATAATTGGTTCCCTACTGAATGGTGGCCTGGAGTGGGATGGCAAAAGCAACAAGGTTGTAGATGAGCATACATGTAATAATCCCGCTGGCCAGCCTCGTTTCCTATCTCCCCATTATATTCCTGGTTCTTCGCGGCTTCACCGTAGCGAGGGTTAGAAGGGTATTTGCCCTCTATCTTATTGCGGCAACCGCCTGGAGCCTCTCCTCGTTCATGGCTCACTACGATCCATATCCCGGACAGACGCATATATGTGTCAAGTTCATTATCGTGACGTGCGTCTGGATGACAGCGACCTACTACCATTTTGTCCGTGCCTTCGTGCGCAGGCCCAATGGGCTGGGAGTGCTGCTGGCATATGTCTTCGTGGTGGCAGTAGCCATACTTGTGGCTGTTGAGGATTTCCCCAGAAGCGCCGAGACGGTTGATGGGGCTCTACACGTCGAGTATGGCCCTTTCTTCTATCTGCTCCCGGCCACTCTGTTCCCCCTCACCGGGGCAGCGGCAGTATCCCTCATCCAGCGTTTCAGGTCAGACCGCTCGGAGCGGAGAAGGATCGGTTACCTGCTGGTGGGGGCGTCGGTGGTGGTAATTGGTGCTGCCACGAACTTGAGTTCCTCACTGGGAATGTACCCGCTCGATCATGTGGCCAACCTGATCAACGCCGTGATCATTTTCTATGCCGTGCTGGTATACCAGCTTCTCAATATCAGAGTTGCACTCAAACGGAGCCTCCCGTATTGGGTGGTAGGCGTGACGCTAGTAAGTGTGTACGCTCTTTCGATTTCCCTTATCCTGCGCACGACATCGTGGCCAACGTACGGCTACGTAGGGGTAGCTGGTGGCCTGGCGTTGTTGTTCGCCATCATGTTTCCGCGCTTGCTACACATCACCCAGCAGGCCGTAAACCGACTCATCTATGCCAGCACCTACGATTACAGACAGACAATGCTCAACTTCAGTGACCGTATGAGCAATGTCCTGAACCTGGATGAGCTGGCAGAAAACATGCTCTATCCGATTACCAAGGCGCTCAACGCAAAGCGGGCATATCTGTTCCTGCCTGAGGGAGAAGGGGGTGACTTCGTAGCCCGCTTTGCCCAGCCGACGGTGACACAGTCGGAGCCCTTGTTGAGGATGGGCAAGGACCATCCTATACCCCTATGGCTCAGCCAGAAGCGGAAGACGCTTCACCGGGAAACGATAGACATAGACCCGATGTTTAAGGGCCTGTGGCAATCGGAAGGTGACGAGATCGATGCGCTGGAGCTGGTGCTGTTCTGCCCCATAATGCGTAAGGGCAGCCTGATCGGTATCCTGGGGCTGAGCCGGAAACATTCGGAGCGGCCCTACTCTGCCGACGACGTTGACCTGCTCAGCACTATGGCCACTGAAGCGGCTATTGTCATGGAGAACGCTATGATGCTCGACAACCTCAGGGAGCAGCAGGACCATGTGGAGCGTCTGCTGGCCAAGACAGTGCTTGCACAGGAGGAGGAGAGAAAGCGGATCGCCATCGAGCTCCACGACAGCGTGGCCCAGTGGCTTGTTGGTGCCTCCTACCGGGCGCAGAGCTGTGGCTTTCTCCTCTCGGAGGAGGACAACGAGAAGGCTCAGGCGGAACTGGCTGAGATCGAGAGCACCATTGACAGAAGCTTGAAGGAGATCCGGAGGGTGATGTCTGGCCTCCATCCCCCTGCCCTTGAGGAGCTGGGTCTGGTCCACGCCCTGCGTCAGATACTCGACGGCCTCAAACCGGAGGGCATTGCCTACCACTTTGAGACCGAAGGCGAGCCGGTGCGCCTTCACCCGAGCATTGAGTTGGCTGTGTATCGGGTTGTCCA
>QMOF01000162.1 GCA_003650185.1 Chloroflexota bacterium
AGCCCGGCCAATGCCCGAGCCCCCACCCGTCACCAGGACCACCTTGCCCTCCAAACATCTCACTGTTTCACTCTCTGACTCGGCCAACGCGTACCCTGAACACGGCGCTACTGCACGGTCAGCCCGCCGTCCACCGCCATGGCGTGCCCGGTGACAAAGGAGGCCGCATCAGAGGAGAGCCAGACAACAGCCTCAGCGATCTCTTCCGGCTCGCCCAGGCGCCCCATCGGGTGCATCTTCCTGTAGACCTCCGCCATATGAGGCAGCTTCGAAACGGTGCGGTCTATCATGGGTGTGTGGATGACGCCTGGGCAGACGGCGTTCACACGTATGCCAGACTGCGCATACTCCAGTGCCGCTGCCTTCGTCAAGCCTACCACGCCATGTTTGCTGGCCACATAGGCCGGTGTGCCATTGAAGCCCACCAGTCCAGCAACCGATGCCGTGTTGACTATGACGCCGCCACCCTGCTCCAGCATCTGTGGTATCTCGTACTTCATACACAGCCAGACACCCTTGAGGTTCACCCGAATTATGCGGTCCCAGTCTTCCTCGGTGTGCTCCGCCGTTGGTGCTCGGGCACCCCCTACGCCAGCGTTGTTGAAAGCACAGTCCAGCCTGCCATACGCTGCCACCGCGCCCTTGACCATCGCCTCTACCTGCTCGGCCCTCGTCACATCGGTCTCCAGGGCAACGGCCTGGCCCCCTGACCGTTGTATCATGCTCACCGTCTCCCGACTTCCCTCCACCAGGACATCGGCGATGACAACCTTTGCCCCTTCCCTGGCGAAAACCAGAGCAGCGGCCCGCCCGATCCCCGAGCTGCCACCCGTCACCAGGGCAACCTTGCCTTCCAGCGATTTCATCAGCATGCCTCCGTTGTCTGAGTTCCTCAACTCTGTCAGCAGCGTGCCCGCTGCCAGAGCGGTCTACATACCATCACGCTCGAACCTGCGAGAATCAAGGACCTTTCGCAGGGCTCTCGCAGCTCTCTGGAAAGTAGGAAAGCTGACGACTCCCGCGTCCATCAGCCGCCGCCTCAGCGCCGAAGCCTCTGCTTCCATCTGCCCCGCAACCAGCACGATGGCGAAGCACCTGGCGCACGTACGATTGAAGTTACCCAGGAGCTGTAGGAGATTGTCCAGGAAAGGAGGGTAATACTCCCAGATCTGCGACAGGAACGGCATGCATATCTCCAGGACAAGGAAGTCCACGTTTTCATCGCGGCTCATAATGTCAAGCGTCCTTTGCAGGTCGTCAAGCGAAAGCACGTTCCACGATATGTCCAGCGGGTTGACGTAGCTTCCACCAATCGCGTCAAAGAAGGAGGCGAATTCCCGATAAGAGCGGTCGTCCAGCAGGGGCACTGCCAGACCTTCCTGGACAAAGGCATCGGTTATGACTACCGACTGGCCGCCACTGTGCGCGATGAGCCCCGCCCTGCGTCCAGAAGGAGGACGCAGGTAGAGAAGCGCCTTCACAACGTCGACCATCTCTTCCAGACTGTCCACTTTGACCGCCCCGCACTGTCTGATGGCCGCATCCCAGAGGATGGGCGCAGAGGCCAGGGCACCCGTGTGACAAGCTGTCGCTCTGGCGCCTTCCGCACTGTTGCCTCCCTTCCAGACGACCACCGGCTTCCTGCTGGCCGCTTCCCTGAGGCACTGGAAGAAACGCCTCCCCTCCCTCACCCCTTCCACGTACATGCCCACCACCTTCGTCTCCTCGTCATTGGCCAGGTACTCCAGGTAGTCGGGGCTATCGAGGACCGCTGCGTTACCGTAGCTCACAGCCTTGCTTATCTTAACCCCGTGCGCCTCCCCCACCAGGCTGAAAAAGATGGCGTGCGTACCGCTCTGGGCGATGAAGCCAGCGGGACCACCTTCGCCAGAGTACTGCGTGTTGTCCTGCCGCAAACCGATCCTGGGATTGAATATGCCCATGCAGTTCGGCCCGATCAGGGGAAAGTTGGCCTGCCTCGCTATCTCCGCGATCTCGCGTTCCAGTCTGACCCCTTCCTCGCTGTTCGTCTCAGCAAAACCAGCCGTGAACAGCGTTGCTCCTCCGACTCCTGCCTTGATGCAATCGGCCACAATCTTTGGGGCCACAGCCCTGGGAACGGCAATGATGACGTAGTCCACAGGCCTGGGCACGTCGAGCAGGCTAGGGTAGTTGCGGTACCCCAGCTCCTCTATTCCGGGGATTTCACGAGGGTCGATCTGAACGGAGTATACCTCTCCCTGGAAGGTGCTCAGGCTTCTGAGCCACATGTAGTCGCTGTCTTTCTTGTCCCCAACTACCGCCACCGATCGAGGGTTGAACACCCGGTCTAAGTCCTTGGCCTGCAACACAAAGACCTCTACTCTTCTGCTCGCTTCGCTGGCTCTCCGACGCCCCGACGCACAAGGTCAGACATGACACCTTCCGGGGGCTGCTAGCTAGTTTACTATCCTGGCTGGCAAAAGGCCATCATTGAAATAGCGCCGCAAGCTTGCACCGGTCAGCCTTCATATGCGGCAAATCGGGAACAACGCGACCGTGGCAAGACCTTACCACCCCACTCCCACACCGTCTCCGCAGGGCTTCTTAACGAAATGTTTATCCACGCTGTGCCTGCGTTTACGTTTTGTTTACAGCCCAGGTGTTACCTTTGCCCAAGTCACCGCAGGAACCGCTCCCGGCTGCAATGCCCTGTCGAACCGAGAGGCGAGCTATGAGAATCGTTATGATCGAAGACGACGAGAGCATCACCGAGATTGTGTCCCTGGCTTTTGAGATGCGCTGGCCAGAGACCGAGCTGATATCCACCGATATGGGAGAGAAGGGCATCGAGCTGGTGAAAAGTGAAAAGCCTGACCTGGTCATACTTGACCTGGGCCTTCCCGATATCAGCGGCTTCGACGTCTTGCAGCGAATCCGCAGTTTCTCCACCGTGCCTATCATCATCCTTACCGTCAGAGCCGAAGAGGCGGACGTGATCCAGGGCGTTGAGTTAGGCGCCGATGACTATGTGGTGAAGCCCTTCAGGCAGCTCGAGCTACTGGGCAGGGCGCAGGCACTGGTACGCAGGTCCGCCAAAACAGAGAGGCAAGCACCTCTGGAGTGCGGCTCAATGTACCTCGACCCCTCAACCCGCTGCTTCGTCTTCAAGGGCAATAAGATGACGTTAACCGCAACTGAGACAGATATCCTCTACTGCCTTATGCGAGAACAGGGCTCCGTTGTACCCAACTCAAGGCTGGTCGAGGCCATATGGGGCAGGGACTATCGCAACTCCGGCGAAACCCTCAAGATTCACATAAGGCGCCTGCGTGAGAGGATAGAGCCAGACCCCGACCATCCCAGACTGATCCTCACCAAACCGGGCAACGGGCATTCCCTGGCTCGCTAGGGGGGCTTCTCTGCCGACAGAGGAGGCCTCATTGCCGGCTGAACCTGGAGATCAAGTCCTCAAGCTGTAGCAGCAGGGTCATGTCGCCGTCTATCTTGAGCTTGCCGCTAGTCCACGCCTGGATGCGTTCCATCTCGCCCCTCTGAATGGCTGCCCAGTCTTCCGCTGACACGGTCAGGGTGCAATTCGGATTGGCCACGGTTCCCTCGTGTCTCGTTGCCTCACCGCGGTCGCAAAGCAGGTACCAGTCGCATCCACCAGGGCCAGTCAGGTGGAACTGCACCGTGACTGTCACGTCCTCCACCCTGGTTGTCGGCCGCGGTGGCTCCCCCGGGGCAGGCAAGTCCAGCAGGCCAGCCAACCTCTGCGTACAAACGTTGTTGTGCTCGCTGGCGCTGCCGGGCATGGCAATACCCATGCTCTTGAAGTTCTTGAACACCTTGAGCATGATGACACCGAAGTACATGGCAGCCAGTACCTCGTTGTAGAAGAGGTTTCTCACCTGCCAGCCAGTGAGCTCCTCGTAGCGCTTCACCGTCTCTTCCCTGGTGGGAGTCCCATCGCAGCGGGGTATGCCGTACCCGTCACAGTGCTGCCAGTCAAGGAATAGGAACCAACCCAGATCAGCTACAGGATCGCCCAGGTAAGCCATTTCCCAGTCCAGTACAGCCATCACGTTGTACTGGGCGTCATACATGGTGTTGGGCAGTCGAGGATCGCCCCAGCACAGGGCTATGCGCTCAGGCTCATACCGGTTCTCTTTCAGCCATCCCAGAGCCGTTTCCAGGATCGGCTGAGAGTCATCCGGGCCCTCCTTAACCCAGTTGAGATAGTCCTCAAGATACCTCAGTCGCTGATCAACAGGATCAGTGCCCCTCCCCGGTACACCCAGGAAGGAGAAGCCCAGGCCCTCCCAATCTAGCCTGTTCACCCTGGCCATGTTCTCCAGAGATCCCCACCACATCTTCGCCCGCTGCTCCGGAGTGGCATCGAAGTAGAAACCAAAGGAGTGATAGGGCGGGTACTCGGGCGGGACACTGCCGTCGAGCTTGCCCATTACGTAGAAGGGAACACCCAGCAGCGACCGGTCGTCCTCCAGCCAGTAGACTGTCGGCACCGGAATGCCTGCCCTGCGGAGCAATTGCATCACGCGGAACTGCTTGCTAAGGTCGTATTCAGGGAAGATCGGATAGGACCGAGGTGGACAACGGAGCACCATTCCTTCCGACTTCTGCCGCCCCCCCTCATTCCAGATCACGTCAAAGAGAAAGGTCTCGTTGGAGAATCCGGAGCCCGACCTCTCCAGGTTTGACAACGACATCTGGCTCGCCTGCGGCATCTTGCTCTTCAGCCAGGGAGTGATCATCGCCCGGGCCTCGGTCAGGTCAATCCCTCTTGCTTCCATCCCCTGGCCTCCTTTCCGGGCAGAATGGGCGCCAGCAGATGATGCGGCACGCGCCACCTGCCTAGTAGCCGTGGTACCCGTACCTCGGGTACTTGCCAACGACAACCATCTCAACAATCCCGTAGCCGGTCTCATTGCCACACCGCATCTCGCACATCACGTCATCGAGGAAAGACACCTCACGGATGACCCCCGGGTCGGTGAGGTCGAGCTTGAACCCATCGATGAAGTAAGGACCCATCCACAGACCATGCGTGAAGCCCCTATAACCGAAATACCCTCCCGCCTTGATGTAGCAGACGCTCAGCGGCCGAACGGCTATCTCCACCCTGGAGCCATCCTCGCCATGCAGGACTACGCCGCCTCCGCTTATCTGACGGATGTCCGGCCGGAACGTGAAATTATGCTCCGCGCCGGTCAACCGGACTTCGTCCTTTTCGCTTTCCAGCGGGAAGAAGAGACCGCCACTGAAGTGGCGCGATTTCCCTTCCCAGGTCTCTCGCGTATGGTAGGTGGCCCCCCAGTTGTCGAACTGCGCCACGATCATGTTGTAGAGGTATCCCTCAGGGA
>QMOF01000163.1 GCA_003650185.1 Chloroflexota bacterium
ACTGCTCATAGCCAACGAACTGCGTATGCGAGACCGCCAGTTGCTCGTAGGACTCGACTGATGTTTCCTTCCCCACACCAAACTTGTGCGCTGCCCGGGCCCGCTCTCGCTGCTGCTCCATCTCGCGATCGAAACCCTCAAGGTCCAACGAGAGCCCATGCTCGGCGGCTATCTCTGCCGTAAGCTCCTTGGGGAAGCCGTAAGTATCGTAAAGCATGAAGACCTCCTCACCCCGCAACCACCCCCTGTCTTCGCCCCTTGCTCTCTCAATGACTCGGTCCAGCCAGCTGAGACCGGTGTCAAGCGCCTCCCCAAAGCGCTCCTCCTCACGCGTTGTAACCTCGCGGATGTGCTCACGGCTGCTCTTGATCTCAGGGTAGACATGCCCCATCTTCTCAACCGTGGCATCCGTTAACTGACCCAGGAAAGCACCTCCAAGCCCGAGCTTGCGCCCGAATAAGGAAGCCCGGCGCAGCACCCGCCGCAGCACGTACCCCCTGCCCTCGTTGCTGGGCACAACCCCGTCTGCAATGAGAAAGGTAACAGCACGGCTGTGCTCAGCAACAATCCTGATGGCCCGGTCTACCAGTGCATCTTCCCCGTACCTCTTTCCGGTCATGTCGGTCACCGTGGCCACGAGGGGCGCAAACAGATCGCTCTCGTACACTGAGCTCTTCTTCTGGAGCACCGCAGCCACCCGCTCCAGACCCATACCTGTGTCTATGTTTGGCCTCGGAAGCGGGCGTCGGTTTCCCCGCCTGTCCTGGTCATACTGGGTGAACACCAGGTTCCATATCTCCGAGAAGCGGCCACAGTCACAGGCTGGTCCACACTCGGGCCGCCCGCAGCCTGACTCGTGGCCGAAATCATACAGGATCTCGCTGCATGGTCCACACGGGCCGGAGTCACCGGCCGGCCCCCAGAAGTTGTCCTCCTCCCCAAGCCTGACAATCCTGTCACCAGGCACACCGGTCTGCTGCCAGATAGCGGCAGCCTCATCATCATCCTGAAAGACGGTTACCCACAGCCGCTCATAGGGCATCTTGATCCACTCGGTGACAAACTCCCACGCCCAGGCTATGGCCTCCTTCTTGAAATAGTCACCGACGCTGAAGTTACCCAGCATCTCAAAGAACGTAAGGTGTGTGCTGTCCCCTACCGAGTCAATATCGCTGGTGCGAAAGCACTTCTGGCAAGAGGCCAGGCGGGTGCTCGGAGGTGTGGCCAGGCCCAGGAAATATGGCTTGATCTGCACCATCCCGGCACTGGTCAGCAGCAGGGTGGGATCATTCTCCGGCACCAGGGACGAGCTAGGAATGACGGTGTGCCCCTTGCTTTCAAAGAACCGAAGAAATGCCTCTCTGATCTCGTCACCGGTCACTGGTCGTACCCAGCTTCCCATCAGTCCTCGTCGGAAGACGGCGGGAGTACCTCACCGCTGTGCCCCGACTCCGTTACATGCCTCTCAACAGGGTCCGCTTGCTTCGAAGCCACCTCGACTTCTCTGGCCCTCCGGTGCTCCAGTGGTCCGCCGAAGTAGACCTTGGTATGAGGCCAGGGTATCTCGATGCCCTCCTGGTCAAAGACCCGCTTCAACCTCTTCCTGAGCTCGCCCATGATCTCCCATTGCTTGATGGGCTTAGTGTCCCCCAGTATCTTGATGTCTATGCCTGAATCCCCAAGGGCATCCACACGGAGCACCTGTGGCGGAGTAATCATCAGCGAGCCCCAGTACGGCTCCTCCGACATCTCCTTGCCCACCCGGTTGATAACCTCTATCACCCGGTCCAGGTCTTCGCCGTACCCTACACTGATATTGAGGTTCACCCGCGACCAGTCCTTGGTGTAGTTGCTGGCCACGGTGATCTCCCCATTGGGAACGCTATGTACTATGCCGTCCAGGTCTCGCAGCACAGTCCTCCTCAAGTTCACCTCTTCCACCAGACCAGCTATGCCAGCTACTTTCACCACGTCGCCCACGCTGTACTGGTCCTCCATAAGGATGAACACTCCCGCGATCAAGTCCTTTACCAGACTTTGCGCCCCGAAGCCAACAGCGATGCCCGCGATACCAAACCCGGCCAGCGCCGGGGCAATGCTCACGCCCACCTCAGCCAGGATGGTAAACACCGCCACCATCGCAATGATCACGGCCCCAGTCTTGACCAGGACGCCGGAGAGCGTGTTAACCCTCTGCGATACCTCCTCTTCGTCCCGCCCTTTCATCTGGGCAGCTACGGCCCGTCTGAGGAGCGGCGGCACCACCCGGCGAAGAGCATAGTAGGCACCGACGCACACACCAGTGATCAGTAGGATCCTCAGACCATGACTGGACAGCCAGTCTGTGACTTTGGACCAGTCCACCCGTTCTCCTCCTTTACCTCCTTCGTGCGCTCGCCAAAAGTATATTAGAAAAGGTGGGTATCAGCAAGACTACGCAGGAATTGAGACAGATGCGGCACGAATGACGCAAACAGCAGGGCAACCCTGCGGGTCTTCCGCTGGGATGCCTTGCTCCGCGCCCGGCGCATAATGGTCAGGGGCGCTGCCCCACGTCTACGACAGCACCCTTGGTCTGTATTGTAGGGCCTCGGCCAGATGGTGGGCCTGCATGCCGGCCACACCCTCCAGGTCCGCGACGGTGCGAGCCACCTTCAGGATCCGGTGGAAGCCTCTGGCGGAAAGTGACAACTGGTTCATCGCCATCTTGAGCAACGCCTGGCCAGCGCCATCTAGCTGACAGAACTGCCTCACCTCGGCTGGAGTCATGTCTGCATTGCACATGACGCCGCTGCCTTGCAGGCGCTCCCTCTGAATATGGCGCGCCCTCTCCACCCTGGCACGTACCTTCTCCGAGGTCTCTCCACAGCCACCGTCGGTCAGCTTCTCGTATTCCACGCGGGGCACTTCCACGAAGATGTCAATCCGGTCCATCAGCGGGCCACTTATCCTCTTCTGGTACCGAGTGACGTCTCCCGACGAACAGCGGCACTCCCTGACAGGGTCGCCATAGTACCCACAGGGACAGGGGTTCATGGCAGCCACCAGCATGAAGTTGGCCGGGAAGGTAACGCTGCCCTGGGCCCGACTGATGGTCACCACCTTGTCCTCGATCGGCTGGCGCAGCACCTCCAGAGTTGTGTGACCAAACTCGGGGAACTCATCAAGAAACAGGACGCCTCTGTGACTCAGGCTTATCTCTCCCGGCTTCGGCCAGCGCCCACCGCCGACCAGCCCCGCATGGGAAATGGTGTAGTGTGGAGAGCGAAAAGGACGCTGGCTGACAAGCGGTGTATCCGGCGGCAGCAGGCCGCTGACGCTGTATATCCGGGTCACCTCCAGGGCCTCTTCCATGCCCATGCGAGGAAGGATAGAAGACAGCGAACGGGCCAGCATTGTCTTCCCACTGCCTGGGGGGCCGATCATGATCAGGTTGTGTCCCCCAGCCGCAGCTACCTCCAGCGCCCTCTTGGCGTGCTCCTGACCCTTGACATAGGACAGGTCGGTGCTGTGCTTCGCCGGGGCCACTACCTCCTCCCACGCCGGTACGGAGTACTCCGATATGGGTCTCTCGCCCTTCAAGTGGTCAGCCAGCTCGGTCAGGGATGCGACAGGTACAACCCTTACCCCTTCGATCAAGGCAGCTTCCTTGGCATCGATAGCCGGGACCAGCACACAAGACAGCCCCTTCTCTCGCGCCAGAGCCACCATGGGCAGGATCCCCTGCGTGTGGCGCAGTGTCCCGTCGAGGGAAAGCTCTCCCAGGAAAAGGGTGTCAGATACATCTGCTACCACCTGCTGGCTGCCAAGCAACAACCCCACGGCGATCGGCAGGTCATAGGCCGGACCACCTTTCCTCAGATCGGCGGGGGCCAGGTTGACCGTTATCCGCTTGCTGGGAAAAACGAACCCCGAGTTCCGGATGGCTGCCCTGACACGTTCCCGGGCCTCCTGCACTGCCGTATCCGGCAAGCCGACGACGGTCATGGAAGGCAGCCCGGCCGAGATGTCGACTTCAACGTCGACCAATTGAGCGTCCAGACCGATTACGGCGGCAGAATAAACCTTGGCTAGCGCCAATTGACAACCCCCGGTATCTAATTCTCACCCGATTATAGCAGCGGCGCATGTTAGGCACAAACACAGCGTCTGAGGCAGCCTTTCTTCGAAGAGGCTCGGAATTCAACCCAGGAGCTCCATAGCAAGCCAGGCTGTGTCCAGCACATGCGCCGCCAGCCACGAGCCCCCGGTCGTCACATCCCGCCCCGACATCGGCGCATACTTCGGGCGGCCACGGACCTGTTGACAGCATACCGCTGAACCCATATTATGGGCACGTCTGCTGCCAGGCAATGCTCGGCCTGCTGGCCAGAGCGGGCAGCAGACCCGGTAGCCGAACCTGCCGTGCCTGGACATAGCCGCAATGTATTACTTCGCCTACGGCTCAAATCTCAGCCTGAAGCAGATGGCCGAGCGATGTCCCGGCTCCCAGCCCAAGTTCAGAGCCGTCCTGCCCAACTACACGCTTGCCTTCACAGGCTGGTCAAGAAGGTGGCGCGGTGGCACTGCCACCATCAGGCGCTCCGCTGGAGACAGGGTGCCAGGGGCCGTATATGAAATCTCAGCAAGGGATCTCCTCTCGCTCGACGAGCACGAAGGCTATCCCGCGGTCTACGACCGGATGAACGTCAAGGTCATAACAGAAGACGACGAGTTCGTCGATGCGGTAACCTATATCAACATCAAACACGTCAGCGAGACCCCACCCTCCCCCGAGTACCCGGCCGTCATCCAGCAAGGCTACAAGGACTGGGGTATCTCCAGCCGCTTCTCCATCAAAGGCAAAAGGCCACCACGCCACACTTCCGGCTGACAGGGCAACTGCCAGTTCCTTTTCAAGTTCCCTCCCCTCTGCACCCACCCAGCCAGCGCCTAACGACACCCCAATCGGTGGATGGTTCAACGGGCCTGGCTACGCCATGGGTTGTAGCCTGCATACCAGGTCTCGGCATCGCTTCCTCACCTTGCCGCTGCTGACTGACTTCTCCAGCCCCGGGGTATTGCACTGGTCCAAGCCCTGTAGCTAGAATCAACCGGATTCCGGTGCTCCACGGCGCTCCCGCCAAACCCCGGCTGGCCTGCTCCCTCTGCGTGCCTAAGACTGGACATCCCTCGGCAGTAGGGCCCCCACCCGGCGCGCTTCCAACCTCGGCCGAAACCGCACGTTGTGCAAGGCGAATTGCCTTGACACACCCAGCACGGTCGGCTACGATTGCGCCAGCGCGCCAGGGTAGAGTTGCCTACCCGGTGCCCGGATATCCGTCAGCCAGGTCTATGGAACGGCTCCCAC
>QMOF01000164.1 GCA_003650185.1 Chloroflexota bacterium
ATCCAGCTCTGGATTTCAGCTAGAGAACTGGGATAGCCTTCCCCAGCCTCGATGAGCCGCCGGATGTTCGTGTCCTGGAACGCCATGTTCCAACCAATGACCCCCGGATACCCCCCGCTAAGCCCGCTGCCACCCTGAGTCGTATAGGCGCTGGAACCGCAGGCTGCGCTCTGTCTCACCATCTTTCCGGGGTCGACGATCAGCATAACTACCTGCATCCCCACACCCCCTCTGTACTTGCCATAGCCACAGCTATCGGGCAAGAAGTCCTTCCCCAACAGCAAGAACGGCGGCATGTATGTCTCGAACTCCTCGTCCTCGCCAGCATCCGACTCCGGGTTCAAATGGCTAGCGCAGAGCACATCGCCGTCCTGGTACGGTCTTGCCCCCGTGGAATCAGCGCCAGCCAGGCTGAAGTAGGTGAATCCCCAGGGTACCCCATTGCTGAAGACCCCTTCTTGCTCCAGCAGAGCAGACGACTGCTCCTTCAGAAGTACTTCCTCAACAATGCCGCGGCTGTAGACTGCTCTGGACTGAAACCTGGTCAAGTTCGTCAGCACCAGGGTTATGGTATGGAAGCAACTGGTAACGCTTGCGTACGGGTCGTTCGGGTTGAACATACTACCTGCAGGTGCCTTGACGTCGAGAGCGTAGTTCACGGCAGTGTTGAGAACGCCTCCATACATTACCATCGGGACCCACCAGAAGCTCAGCCCAACACGAAGCGCACCTTCGCCGACGTTATATCCGAAGCTGCCCTGGCTGTTACTTCCCTCGAAGTCGATGGTTACACTCCCGTCTCTCTTGATCTCCATTTCGGTGCGACGAGTGATCAGCCAGGCCTTGTCCGACTGGGGAAACAGTTGGGCCATTCTCCCTTCATATATGTTGTGGTAGCCCAGATTGACTTCCTGGTAAAGGCCGGGGACAGTCCTTTCCTGGAAAAAGGTCAGGGCACGCCGTCTTTCGCGCTCCAGGATCTCCCTGTTCGCCTTCCTGAAATAGTCAACTCCAAATTCCTCAACGATCTCCAGCACCTTGTCATGGAGCAACTTGGCCCCGGTCACCCTCATCCTGTTGTCAATGATATTGAAGAGCGGCTGCCTGGTCCGCCTCTCCCACATGAGATCGAACCACCTGTAGGTAGTGAAGCCCTCCCCGGTCTTCAGCAGCGGATACAGGAACCCGTCGGTGAAGCTGTTAGGCGTCAAGCCCGGATAAGACCCGGGAGCAAGGGCTGCGCCCACGTCCCCGATATGGTTCATGGCACACGACCAGGCGATAAGCTCCCCGCGATAAAAGATAGGCAGGTAGGTATAGTTGTCAGCGGCATGGGGGGCACCATACTGTGGGTCGTTGTTGGAGAAGATATCGCCCGGCCTGATAGTCGGGTTGTCCTCGTAGCCCAGCTCGATCATCTTTCTGACCTGAAGAGGGACTGCGCCCACGTGCCCGGTCAGTCCAAATGAAGCGGCTGCCACGTCCCCTTCCGGCACCAGCAACATGAAAATGCACTCACCCACCGTGCGCACTACCGGGGAAGCAGCGGTCAATTTGGCCAGTTCCCTTGAGGCTACACACGAACCAAGTACCCTGGTCTGGAAGCGCATCATTTTGACCGGGTCCTCGTCGTGCAAACACAGCCTCTCCAGTCCCCAGAGGCAGCCTGTCTCACCCAATAGGCGCTCCCTGTCTTGCAGCATTTCCTTCAGTGTCTTGCCTTCATAGCCTATGCCCACCTTGTGCCTCCTTTCTCAAGACCCATGGGTACTTTCCATCGTCTCCTCCCCGGGCACTGGTGAAACAGCATGCGACTCCGGCCGTGGCTGGCATGCCTCGGACAACCGGAGTCCTGGACGGAGAAGCGCAGTCAACGTGATAGGTGGGAACCCGGGTGGTCTTTTTGATCGCGCGAGACGTAAGAGCCTTGCCCAACCCCCTGTAACCCGAGCAAGCATGCACATGCAACCGATGGTTACCCCGTTTCTTGCCGTTCCTCAGCAGGGATCCAACAGGTACGCAAGGGCCCGGCTTCGCCCTGCACAGCCCTCTTACAGAGGCATCGCAACCCTTGTCTCATCGCCGGGACTGGTTTGGATCGGTCGGCACAAACCCCGGGCCAGCCAGCATTTGATCGCAACCCAAGCACCGTACGAGGTCATGCTATTCGAACAACCTGAGGAGTTCAATCCAGCGAAACACGGATTGGCAAGCTCCGGGCCGCTTATTGTCCACTGCGCCCGATTGCGCGTCCGGGTGCCAGTCAGGCTTAGCACCCGGCCCACCAGGCGACATGGCATTCTACGCAGCATCGACACGATGGGTGCGTGCACTGGGTTGCTATACCAACAACAGATATTTGACAAGCTGTCCGAGACTTACCTATTATGTAGACCATCCTGTGGCGCGACCAGGACATTCGAGGGTCTCCAGGAATGTCTGCGGCGTCGCCGGAGGGTGCCGTGGACAGAATCAGGGTTCTCTTGGCGGACGACCACCCCTCATTCCGAGAAGGATTGGGGCACCTTCTCAAAGAAGAAAGCGACATCGAGATCGTGGCTGCCGTCGGCGATGGGGAGGAGGCGGCCACGCTATCTCGCGAACTTACTCCCGACGTGGCCATCATCGACATTGCCATGCCAAACCTTAACGGCATCGAGGCAATAAAGAAGATCAAAGCGGGGAGCCCCAATACCGCCGTGGTGGTGCTGAGCGCCTACGACTACGAGTCTTATGTGCTGCCCGCGATGGAGGCCGGGGCCGCCGCCTACCTTCTGAAGACCGTGGGAGTACGCGAGGTCGCCGGCACTGTCAGGGCGGTCCATGCTGGCCAGACAGTGCTCGACCACACCGCATCGCACAGAGTCCTGAGTCATCTGGCTTATTCCAGAGGAAAGGTTGAGTCCGCGGGTGCGCTTAAACGATTGCACCCGCGCGAACTGGAGGTACTCCGGCTAGGGGCTCGTGGACTGAGCAACAAGGAGATTGCCTCCAAGCTGGTAATCAGCGAGCGCACTGTCCAGACCCACTTCCGCAATATCCTGAGAAAGCTGAGCGTCGGCTCGCGCACCGAGGCTGTGCTACATGCTCTGAGGGAGGGCTGGATCACTCTTGAAGACCTGCCCTAGTCCAGCACCTGCCAAGGCTTCACTAGACAGGCAACAAGAGCCAGGAAAGAAGGCGAAAATGGATACCGCCCATTCCTTCGTAGAGCGCTACCGGGACCTGTTCGAGATTCTGAGCGACGCCGTGGTCGTATGGCAGTTGAACGGCGACATCGTGGCAGCCAACGATGCGATGGCCGCGCTTACCGGGTACGGCGTGGATGAGCTGCCCGGCATGAACGTAAGCGACCTACTCTCTCCCGAAGACTTGAACCAGGTCATGGGCAGGCAGAAGGAGCAGATGACAGGCGAGGCGGCAAGCCAGCTCTACGAACTGAAGCTGATTAGAAAGGACGGCGCACAAGTGGTAGTGGAGCTCGCGACGAAGCTGGTGGTGACCAAAGGGCGACCGCTCGTGGTACTGGCCGTTGTCAAAAACATCACCGAGCGCAAGCTAGTGGAGAAAGCGTTGCGGGCGGAGAGAGACAAGGCACAAAGATACCTCGATGTCGCCGGCGTTGCCATTCAGGTGATCGACGCTGACCAAAAGACCAGCCTGATGAACAAGAAATGTCGCGAGATTTTCGGGTACGAAGAGAAGGAAGTCAAGGGCAAGAACTGGTTTGACATATTCACCCCTGAAAGGAACAGAGCCCTCGCCAAAGCGGTTTTCAACAAGCTCATCAACAAGTCGATTGCCCCGGGCAAGTGCCACGAGAGCCCGGTAGTCACCAAGAACGGCATGGAGCGAATTATGGCGTGGTACAACACCACCCTGGTGACGGACGATGCCGGCAACGTCGTTGGCATCCTCGGCTCCGGAGAGGACGTTACAGAGCGCAGGCAGATGGAGAAGGCACTGCGTGAGAGCGAGGAAAGGTACCGGACGCTTTTCGAGAACTCCGGGGATGCCATATGCATAGTCAGTCGTGATGGCCAGGTTATGGACCTCAACCATGCTGCGCAGGAGCTGTTCGGGTATACCAGGGAGGAGATGCTTGCTCTGGATGTGCGCCAGGTGGCTCGCACAAAGGATCGAGTACGGTTCCAGAAGGAAATAGAGGAGCGGGGATTCGTCAAGGACTTTGACATGAAACTGCAAAAGAAAGATGGGACGGAGATCGACTGCCTGCTCACATTCGCAGTGCGGCGTGACGAGAACGGCAATATTTCGAGATACGAAGGCAGCATCCGCGATGTCACCGAGCACAACCGTTTGCAGCAATACCTTCGTCTTTACGTCACCGAGTTCACCAAGGCACAAGAAGAGGAGCGGAGGCGCATCGCCCGGGAGCTTCACGATGAGACCATTCAGGACCTGGCCATCCTGTCCCTCGACATTGAGGCGCTCATCAGGGCCACGAAGCGTTCAGCTGGAACGCGTGTCAGCGGCTTGCGGCAGATACAGGAGAAAGTGAACAACATAGCCGAGGAGTTGAGTCGGCTCAGTCACGCTCTCCGGCCAAGCGTGCTGGACCAGTTGGGCCTGGTAGCAGCAGTGAAGATGTTGATACGGGACCTGCGAAAGACGAGCAAGGTTGCCACCAAGCTGCAAATATTCGGGGAAGAGAGGCGCCTGCCCCCTCCAGTGGAGCTTGGGTTGTTCCGCATCATCCAGGAGGCACTGAGGAATGTTCGAAAGCACTCCGGTGCAGCAGAGGCGGTGGTCAGTATAGATTTTGGGTCCGAGAGCGTGAAGGTGACTGTTCGTGACGATGGTAGAGGGTTTGAGTTGCCCGGTAGGATCGGAGATTTCGCTGGCCTGGGCAAGCTTGGCCTGGTAGGGATGCAGGAGCGAGCGCAATTGTTCAGAGGCAACTTCTCAGTAGACTCGGAGGTGGGTAAAGGGACAACGATCACTGTCGAAGTAGGAAACGGCGCCATTGAGGGTCCGGACGAACAGAGCATCGAAACCGTGTTCCTGACCACCAGAAGCACCTAGCCTTGACCATCGGCCACGCTGTCTGCCGGAGCACCGGCACCGCAGGGAGCTACCCAGCGCCGCCACCGCAAGCTCCCAGCCCCCAACTCGCTCACGCGGCTGACCACAGGCTGTGTGGCGACCTCTCTATCCCTGCATAAGCCTGCCCGATACGTGCGGTCATGAGCTCGTTCAGATACATGTGAGACAGTAGACAGGTAGAATAGGGGCCATTCTCCGGATGAGAAAGATCAATGGAGGTGGCTCCATATGCGGGTATTCGGTCTGCCCGGTGTAATAG
>QMOF01000165.1 GCA_003650185.1 Chloroflexota bacterium
CTATGACCGATAAGTAGTCTCCGTCCGCCTCGCCACCTGCAATATCAGAACCAGATTTTCATCGTCATAAACCTCGTAAACCACCCGGTAGCTGCCCACCCTGATTCGAAAGGCTCTCTCAGCTCCCTTTATCTTCCTGACCCCGTGAGGACGAGGTTCATCAGCTAAACCTCTGACAGCGAGTCGTAGCCGCTCAAAGTCGTGCCTCTGTATTCGTTTCTTCAGCCTATCTAGATCGCGGCCAGCTGCCGGTGAGACTTCGATTCTATGCACTCTTTGCCTCTGGCTCCCTCTCTCTCCTGTTCACCGCCTCTTCTATTTCTTGCTCAACGTCAGACCAAGGACGCCCACCCTTCTGCTTCCATTCAGTCCGAGCAGCTTCAATGACAGGCAACAAATCGGCGTCCTCACGGTTCTCTAGCCACTGACGCACAGCATCGGCAATGATTTCACTGGCTGCTGTATGTCGTCTTGCCGCTTCCACCTTCAGTTCTGTGTAGAGTTCTTCATCATGAAATACCACTGTCATTTTTCTAGTCATCCAAGCCCTCCTAGACATATATACTTACGTGCATACCGAAATCCTAGCACAGACCACATGTAACGTCAATCTTACTAGCCTTGCTTTGGCCAAAAACATTAGGGCCGAATGCGCCTTTCCTTTCTCTGAACCTCGTCTGAGACACCGTCAACCAGGCTCTCGTCTGGGCCTCTAGGCTGTTCCATTCGGCAGGGAGTTGAGCAACCTTCTCTCGCCCGGTTGCCACATATACGGCTTTCC
The DNA here is from genome assembly GCA_003650185.1 of Chloroflexota bacterium. Taxonomy (GTDB): domain Bacteria; phylum Chloroflexota; class Dehalococcoidia; order UBA2247; family RBG-13-53-26; genus B9-G15. The sequence goes on from QMOF01000165.1 coordinate 782, forward strand.
CCAGAGGCCTTGTTCTCAAGCTTCCATCGTAGAAGCTGGCTATTCTTTCCTTCGCTATATCTGTGTACTTCGCCTCTTTGTCGCAGCCTGCAACCCTCCTATGGGCTTCAGTCCCGCTATCAGGGCTGAACCGACCCCGCAATATGGGTCAAGGATCCAGTCATTCTCGTCTGTAAGTGCCAGGACGCATCGTTCCACCAGCTCCACCGGGAACTGGCAAGGATGAATCGTCTTCTCCGGGTGATTGGCCTTTACGTTGGGAATGTCCCAGACTTCCCTCTGCCACTCTTCGGCGACGAATTGCCAGATGTCAGACGGGTTCTTGCCGAGCGGGTTGCCCGAAGGCTTACTCCTGTCGGGGCCTTTGAAGTGTCTCTTCCCAGGGTACTTCGCAGGGACTCTTACCGGGTCGATCCTGAACTTGTACTCTTCGGATTCTGTGGACCACAGGATGGTTTCGTACCTTCCAGAGAACCTCTTAGAAGCATGCAGCCCGTGGCCGAATTGCCATATGATACGGTTCCTCAGCTTCAGGCCCTTCTCCTTGAAAAGGTCATAGTAGAACACGTCCAGAGGAAACACTTCAGCGTCCTGCACGAAGTTCCCTACCTCCCAGTAGATACTCCCGCGTGGACTTACTACCCTGACAAGCTCCTCTACCACGGGTTCCTGACGCCTGAGGTATGACTTGATGCCTAACCTGCATTCGTATTCTTTGCCGATGTTGTAGGGCGGCGAACTCATCACCAGCATAATACTGGCACTCGGGATGGTCCTCAGGAAGGTTTGGCAGTCCCCGCAGTGCAGCACAATACGATGTTCATGAGAGAAAGTGTCGTGTATTCCCGGCGTCTGAAACAGCGGCAATCCGGCGCTTGTCATTGTCTCCATAAACCTAACCTGCCTTGGCGCCGACTCTACTGGGGCAGAATTATGTCACGACGGCCCCCCCAGCCTGCTACTGCTCCCCATGCCCCGTTTGACCTTCCGTTGCCTCGCTAAACAGAAGAGGCAGCCCGATGAACAAGACCACAGAGAATGGCCTCAAATGTCTCTACCTGCATTCTTGCGGCCCTGGATTGGCCTTGCTGCCGGGGATCGAACGAGAACAAACCGCTTCGCTCAACAATCCGATTGAGGCGCGGGGGGGTACTCAGTATCGAACGCTTTCTCACCGTGGCAGGGTGGGCGGAAGGCAGCGCAATCCACCAGCCGAAGGAGGAGTGCGCGATGGTGGGTTTCGCCTACGCTGCGGCTTGCTGCCCGCTGGGGTGGAAAGGCTTCGGGTCGGGTGGGGGCACCCCGGCACCCAGACGCGGGGTCATCGTGAGCGCAGCAAGTCAATCTGGTGGCGCGGGGCACCTACAAACGTCTATCCACTCCACCGCGAGGTTGCCCCGGCCGCCTGCGGCGGCCTCGCAATGAGACAGGAAGGACACAAATGGCGTGTCGATGCCAATCGCCAATCCGAGGACGCCAGCATCGAATGCCCGCAGCAAAGATGTGTGCTAGACTGTACACACCATGCCTGGGTCGAGCGGACCGAGCAGACCACCAGGCAAGCTCCAAACAGTGCTGGCTGTGTCCGGCATCATTGGTCCCATCGTCTACGCGGTGGTCGTGGGCGTTCTCGGTTTCCTTCAGCCAGACTACAGCCACGTTAGCCAGACGATGAGCGAGCTGGGTGCGGATGGCGCCCGCTATCCCCTGGTGATGAATACCGCCGGGCTGCCCCTCCTGGGACTGTCGGCCATCGCCCTCGCCGTGGGGCTGCACCATGGGGTGGGGAGTAACCGCGGCGCCTGGACCGGCCCTGCCTTGATAGCCGTGGCTGGGGCCTGTCTCATCATGGCGGCGGTATTTCCTTGCGACCCCGGCGGTGTGGACCGCACCACTACCGGTACTGTGCATGGCATCTTCGCCGGCCTGGCCGCTGCCGGAGCTATATTCGGCCTGCTGGCCCTGTCCCTCAGGTTCAGGGGCCAACCCGAATGGCGTGGCTATGCAGGCTACTCCCTGGCAACGATGGTGCTGTCGGTGATTCTGGCTTGCCTCTTTGGCCTGAGCCCCTTTGACGAGTGGCGTGGGGCACTGCAAAGGGCAGCCATGGCCTTGCCACTGGTCTGGATGGTAGTCGTGGGAAGCAGGTTGCTCAGGCTACGGTAGGCGAAGCACGGCGGCGATACCCCGACCGTTCAAGTCTGCATTCCCTGTGGTGGCCTGGCCAGCCTCTGTACCAATGCGTTCTTGACTGCCCTGGAGAAACGGCGGAGGCGCTCCCCATTTGTCAGCTTGTCCCGCACCACGGTGCTGAGCCCGCCGCTGTGCTTGATGTGAAGCGCCAGGAATTCGTGGCCGCTGGCTTCGCCGAGGTCTTCCGAGATCTGCACGACGGTAACCAGAGGCGCGACCTGAAATACAGTCCCTTTCCTCTTTACTTCGCAGTTGTAGAGGCACTCGCCACTGAGAAGAAACGTATCGGCAATGGTGTCAGGGCGCTCGGGATAAGGGCCCCGGGTGATGTAGTAGTCTACCAGGTCTTCGGCGCCGACCAGCTCGAGCAGGTCGCGACTCAGTACCTCGTAGTCGACCAGCATGTCTTCGCACAAGCGCTGTAGGTCCCGGAGGAGTTCCGATCTCTTGTCCACAGGCCCTTCCTCGGGTCGGCCTCCCTATCCTACCCCATTCGGGCAGGGGTATCAACACTGACCGGCGCTGCCCGTTTGGGCGGCCCGACGGCTTTGGTGAGCGTACCACACATACACCGGGCGTGGGCCTTGGCAAGAGCGTCGGCCATGTCCTGGACACTGTCGTCTGGTGCAGCCTTGCGCCAGCAGGAAGAGTATCAGGGTCTTCTGTTAGAATAGCGGGCAGCAGGCATGAAAAAGGAACTGCGATGTCACAGCCGGTCGAGCCGCCGCTGGGGCTGAGCCCATTCGCCAGCCTGGTGGGTCTCTGCTTTACCAGGGTGGACAGGGAAGGTACCGAGTGCGTCCTGGCGGCGGAGCACAGGCTGCTGAACGTCAACGGCACGGTGCATGGCGGGGTCGTGTATACCATGGTGGACGTGGGAATGGGCACGGCGCTTCATGTGCACCTGGCCCCGGGCGAACGGTGCGCCACGATCGAGACCAGCATTAGCTACCTGACAGCCGTGTCCTCCGGTACTCTGGTGTGCAAGTCAAGGCTTGTCCACAGGAGCAGGGCGCTGGCTGTCCTGGAGTCGCAGGTGGAAAGTGATGGGCGACCGGTTGCCAGAGCCAGGGCGACCTTCTACATATCCCGCGGAAAGCCGATTTGACCCGGCCCCGAAGCGGGAGCACTGGCGATCCGAAACCTGAGAGAGCCGCGGAAAGCTGGCCCCGGCCCGGCTTCTTCGGCACACCGCGAGGCACAACCACCTTCCGATCCCTGTATCCGTCCTGGCCGAGGGTGGAACGAAAGTCTCATGATGCCAGGCGGGAGGCTACTGTCCGCGGGCCTGGCGGGCTTCCTGCCTCGATCTCCAGCCTGACTATCCGGCAGACCAGGCACCTGGTGCAGTACCAGACCTGCCTCAGCCCTCTGCCCTCGAGCGGGTACAGCCTCGTCATCGGGTGGCCACATCTGCGGCAGAAGTGTTCCTCACGGCCTTCTTGACGGCAACTCATTTTGCCTTCCCCAATCACCTGTCCGACTCCGGTCTCACCAAGCCGATATCCCTGGCACCGCCACGGGCACGCTGCTGCATCAAGGGCGGCGCCAGGCCCTGGCGGCGTCCTTTATTGCCAGGACGGGCCTGGCTGGGAGCGACAGCGCTCTTCGTCCGAGATCACCTGGTCCCAGATGGCACATGACCCGGGCATCCATCGCACTGGCTGCGCTCGCGAAGCACACCCTCAGCCAGCACAGTGCGCATATGCCCCGTGCCGGGTCGCACCAGTAGCACCCTTTGGCCTCTCTCGGAAAGTGGGCTCTCATTCGACCTGCCTCTATCCCCGGTCATACGCGATGAGCCACTGCTCATGAGCATAGCTTGCGGCGGCCGGGTCACAGTCACATATCACCGAGGGTAGCTGGCATCAAGGCGGCGTCACAGTGGCGCCGGGCCTCGTTGGGGCGGTAGGGGGCAGCGCGCCGCCACTGGCGCTACGGTGATATCGCCGGGAGAGTCGGTAGATCGAGGCAGGCGGGGTCTGGAGAAGCCCGTTACGTCCCTGCGGTGTTTCTGTCTGAGGCGAAGCTGGTCGTCATTCGCCCCACAGGTGTCAGCGCATCACGGTGTCGAGCACTTCGTCCGCAGTTGGCCTCAATACACGCAGTCGCTCCAGCACCTTGAGCGCCGCCTCGTGGTCTTCGACAGATGGGGAAGCACAGCAGTCTGCTGGGACCACCACTTCGTAGCCCAGCTCGACGGCGTCGAAGGCTGTCTTCAGGACGCAGGCCCAGGTAGCCACGCCGGTGACAATGAGCCCCCTGATCCCCCTGTGGCGCAGGGTGAAGTCCAGGTCGGTGGCGAAAAAAGCGCTGAG
>QMOF01000166.1 GCA_003650185.1 Chloroflexota bacterium
ACCAGGTATGCATCGGCGAAGTCTGGCTTGAGTCTAAGCGCCTCCTTTGATGCGGCGATGGCGCGTTGAGCCGATTCGCCCGGTGTGAAGCCGTCCACCCCCCCGCACCACGGCCAGCAGAGGCAAAGCTGCGAAGGCCCGCCCCAACTCATGGTAGAACAAGGGATTGGCCGGTTCAAGCTCGATCGCCTGCCTTAGACGCCAGACCGCCAACCCGAAGTTAAAGTCTCTGCTCTTCCGCCGACGACAGCGCAGCGCCTGCTCGTAGTGCTTCTCCGCCTGAGTCTTCGGTCGTCGCCTCAAGAAGCCCATATACCCGTGCGGCATGTCAGGGACCTTCATCAGCCATCGACTCCTCCGGCTGCGCCTGCGCCTGCACCCTTACCGACAGGCCCCAGATCTGGATGAATCCTGGGGAAGCACTCTGGTCGAACAGGTCGCCCTCTTCATAGGTGGCCAACTCATGTCGGTAGAGCGAGTACGGCGACCTGCGGGCCACTACTGTGCAGCTACCCTTGTGGAGCTTCAGGCGGACCTGGCCGGTGACGTATCGCTGAGAACTCTGCACGTAGGCCGCCAGGTCCTGATGCATCGAGCTAAACCACAGCCCATTGTAGACCAGATCAGCATACTCCGCCGCCACCATCTGTTTGAACCTGAGCTGGTCCCGGGACAACGTCATCGCCTCGAGAGCCTTGTGCGCTGCAAGCAGAACCACCGCCGCTGGCGCCTCGTAGACCTCCCTGGACTTGATACCCACCAGCCTGTCCTCTATGTGATCGATCCGGCCCACCCCATGCTTCCCGGCCAGCCCGTTAATCTCCCTGACCAGGTCTACCCCGTCCATCCGCCGTCCATCCAGGCTGGTGGGAATGCCCTTTTCGAAACCTATCTCCACGTAATGAGGCTGGTCGGGCGCGTCCTGCGGCGACCTTGTCCACTCGAATGCGTCCTCCGGCGGTTCCACCCAGGGGTCTTCAAGGACTCCGCACTCCACGCTCCGGCCCCACAGGTTCTCATCAATCGAATACGGGCTGGCCGAAGTGACCGGCACAGGAATGCCGTACTTCTGGGCATAAGCAATGGTCTCTTCACGCGTCATGCCCCATTCACGAGCTGGGGCTACCACCTTCAAATGAGGCGCCAGGGCCGCCGCAGCCACGTCAAACCGCACTTGGTCGTTGCCCTTGCCTGTGCAGCCGTGAGCAATGGCTGATGCACCTTCACTCCTTGCCGCCTCTGTCATCAGCTTGGCTATGAGCGGGCGCGACAGGGCCGTGGCCAGTGGATATGCACCCTGATAAACGGCATCGGCCTGCAGCACCGGGAAGACGAAGTGCTCGATAAAAGTCTTCTTCGCGTCCACCACCAGCGCCTTGATGGCCCCCACATCCAGCGCTTTCTGCTGGGTGGCACCAAGGTCCCTGTCACCACCCACGTCAGCCGTGAGGGTGATGACCTCCATACCGTACTTCTCCTTTATCCACCTTATGGCCACGGAAGTATCGAGGCCACCACTGTAAGCCAGCACTACCTTCTCTGACATCTCACACCCCCCAACTGTACTGCTCCAACATTCTCAGCCGAACTGCTCCCGCAGGAATGCGGTTACCCGGGACTGGACGCCAGGGTGCCCCCAGGTATAAGTGTGCCCAGGCGCTTTCAGATACCAGTTCAAGGCTCTGAACGAGCCCTCTTCCGGCGGAGAACTGGAGGGGAGGCAACAAGCGTTAGCCTCGCCCAGAGCCCAGAGAAACCGCAGCACCCCCCTGCTGTCCAGGATGTCTGGCCTCAGCCCATTGTCCTCTATCAGCAGGGTCCTCTCTCCACAAGAACCAGTATACCAGAAAGGCCAACCTGCCTGGATGCTGTATACCTGTGGATTCCCCGCCTCCAGCTCCATCACCTCGTTGCTTATCATCGCGCCGAAACACCGCCCGGTGGTGATCACCCTGAGCGACGGATTGTACCTAGTAAGGAAAGCCAGCTTGGCAGCCAGCACCGGGGCTTTGTCACAGTAGTCACAACCGAGCTCGTCCAGCTCGTCTAGGAAACCCATAAGCCCACCGCTGCCCCGCCGGTGCTCCACCACCAGCGAGCTGTAGCCCAGAGCAGCCAGCTCTTCCCGGATGCCTTCGAGCACTCCCGGCCACTCGGGATCATCGGCCATGGTACCGCCGCCAAAGCCCCCGGTGTTGTAGACCAGCAGGAAGTCGACGTCGCAGCAAGCAAGGTGAAGCTCGGTGAGCTCGGCGGCGAACTCTCTGCACTCATCCGAGTCACCGTAGAAGAGAGCGCCCAGTTGCCGGGCTCGTTCTCTCATGTCAGCAGGGCCGGCAGGGTCTTCTCCCAGGGAATCAAGACGGCAATGGAGATCCTCGGCCGACACCGGTTCCTCAGCTGGCAACAACAGCACCAGGCAAAGCGACACCACCACGGCGCATACCAGCGAAAGGGCTATGAGGGAACGGCGTGACTCAGGATTCATGACCTAGCTTTGGCAACGTCCACCTGCCCGCAAGCAGAAGACAGTGGCATTCGGTGTGGACGGACCGCACATCACAGAGTGGCCAGCACTTCCTTCAGTATATCCATCGCCCGGTCAACATCCTGCTCCTCGATGATAAGAGGGGGCATGAACCGAAGAGCATTCGGCTTCAGCCGATTGACGAGAAGGCCCCGGTCGAGGCAAGCCGCCACTGCTTCATCGGCGACCTCCCTGTTGAACTCAATAGCCTGAAGCAGCCCACGGCCACGGACGTCAACAATGAGATCGAACTCCTCCTTCAACTGTCGGAGCCTGTCGTGAAAATACTGGCCCACGCGCTGCACCCTGGCCGGAATGTCGTGCTCCAGAATGAATTTCAGCGTCGCATAGGCGGCAGCGCACGCCAGGGGATTGCCGCCAAAGGTTGAGCCGTGGTCTCCCGGCTCAAATACGGCCGACTTGTTTCTGGACAGGATGGCACCAATGGGGACCCCACCCCCAAGCCCCTTGGCCAGGGTCATGATGTCAGGCTCGATGCCAAAGTGCTGATAGGCGAAAAGCGCCCCTGTTCGCCCCACTCCTGTCTGCACCTCGTCCAAGATGAGAAGAATCCCCTTCTCATCGCACCAGGCACGTAGCCTTTTCAGATAGTCCTCCGCCGGGACATTGACGCCGCCTTCTCCCTGTATCGGCTCCACCATAACGGCGCAGGTCCGGCTGCTGGTTGCCTTCTGCACCGCGTCGATATCGTCGTACTCCACGTTCACGAAGCCGGATGGCATGGGCACGTACGGCTGCTGGAACTTGCGCTGCCCCGTGGCCGCCACCATGGCCAGGGTGCGCCCGTGGAAAGAGTCCACGGTGGTGATGACTTCGAAAGCACCCCCCAGACGGAGCTTGCCATACTTGCGGGCCAGCTTCACCGCCCCTTCATTGGCCTCGGTACCGCTGTTGGACAGGAAGACCTTGTTGAAGCAGCTATTCTGGAGCAGCAACTCGGCCAGGCGTATTTGCGGCACGGTATAGAACTGGTTCGATGTGTGGATCAGAGTGTTCGCCTGCTCCACCAGCGCCTGGACAACCACCGGGTGACAGTGACCCAGGCTGTTAACGGCCCAGCCAGCGACGAAGTCAAGGTATTCCTTCCCTGCATCGTCCCAAACCGCTACCCCCCGGCCACGAACCAGGGTTACAGGCAGCCGCTTGAAAGTGGACAGGAAATATCTGTGCTCCAGCTCTTGCCAGTCGTTCACGGCTGTCGCCACGGCAGTTCAGGCTATGGTCGTCCCATCGCCTGCGCCCTCGACCTCTTTCAGCAATACATGGGGCAAACGACCATCTATAATGCGTGTCACGGGAACAGTTGGAAGAGCCCGGAGACAGGCTTCTATCTTCGGTATCATCCCCCCCGAAGCCACTCCGCAGTCGATCAGGGACTTCGCCTGCTCTCGTGATAGCTGCCGCAACGGCCTACCTGAACCATCACGAATGCCCGCCACGTCGGTGAGAAAGACCAGCCTGTCCGCACCTATGGCTGCGGCTATCTCCCCGGCAACCTTATCCCCATTAACGTTTAATATGAACCAGTTGTTCTGCGTCCTGGGCGCTGCCTGGAGCCCGAGCGGCGCTACAACCGGGATGAATCCGGCCTGCATCACCGACTCCAGCAAGGCTGTGTTCACCTTGACTACTTCACCAACGTAGCCCATCTCGGCATCCCTGATCTCGGCTTCGAAAAGCCCGCCATCGATGCCGCTCAAGCCCATAGCCCGTGCGCCCTGCGCCTCCAGAGAGGCTACCAGTCCCTTGTTCACCAACCCTGCCAGAACCGCGATCACCACCTGCAAGGTTTCGGCGCTGGTCACCCTCGAGCCCCTGGTAAAGCTGACGCGGATCTGTAGTCGGCCCAGCCAGTCTGAAACCAGATTGCCCCCGCCGTGAACTACCACGGTCGGCACACCACTCTGCTGGAGAGTCACCAGGTCCTCAAGCGTGGTGTCGTGGTTGCCGAGCGTGCTGCCGCCGATCTTGACGACGATTGGCCCGCTGGCACTTCCCCTGGATTTCACCCACGTTCCTCCGAGCGAAAGCATAGCAGATGGGCCAGCCGATATCAACGAGATTCGCCTTTCCGTAACTGACTGGCGCCATACAGTACCGGCATTTCCTCAATCGGCCGCCGCTGCTATAATGGTGTCCAGCCAAGAGGGGTGATCATGCCTCGCCAGCGCCAGGCACGTACACTGAGACTCCGTCCGCACCACATATGCTGCCTACCCTTCCTTAGCTTTGATGGCGCTACGCTCGACGAGCGCTTCCGTCAGGTCCTGACCGAAGTCAAAGAAATGCTGACCGCGCAGCCCAACGTGCTTGTCACAGCTATCGAGGGCGTGGACGAGGTCTGCCAGGCATGTCCCTCCTGCATTAACGACCGGTGCGAAAGTCCCCCCATCAAGGAAGACATGGTCAGGAAAGTGGACCGGTTTCTGCTCAGAGACCTGCGAAAATCCTACGGAGAAACGCTCACAGTCGCTGAATGGCAGTCAGTCATCAGCCAGAAATGGCCCTACAGACTGTGCCGCATTTGCCGCTGGAGAGAGTACTGTGGCATTCAGGTGGTGTAGTCACTGTTGATCCTGACGTACTCCTCTGACAGGTCACAGCCCCAAGCAACAGCCTCCTCCCCACCCAGGTTCAGGCATACCCTGACGAATACCTCTGCCCCTGTTAGCAACTGCCTGGATTGCGCCGAGTCCAGAGGCTCAGGACAACCTTTCCGTAGCAGGCACAGAC
>QMOF01000167.1 GCA_003650185.1 Chloroflexota bacterium
AGAACATGCCTGACGGCGAGGTCTTCACCGGGCCGGTAGAGGATAGTGTCGAGGGCCAAGTCTATTTCTCGTACCCGGCCATCTACATGGGAAAGGAAGTCACCGGAGTGCGGCTGTGGTTTGAGAAGGGCCGGGTGGTGAAGGCAAGTGCCGAGAAAAACGAGGAGTTCCTGCTCAGTACGCTGGACACCGACGAAGGATCGCGGCGCATCGGCGAGTTCGCCATCGGTACCAACGAGGGCATCACCCGCTTCACCCGCGAGATCCTTTTCGACGAGAAGATCAACGGCAGCTTTCACATGGCGCTGGGAGCAGGGTATCCGGAGACAGGCAGCAAGAATGAGTCGGCCGTCCACTGGGACATGATCTGCGACCTGCGTAATGGAGGCGAGATCTGGGTTGACGACGCGCTCCTTTACCGGGACGGCCGGTTCGTGGCCGGACTGGCGCGCTAGGAGCTGTCTGCTGACAGCGTCCGCCGGACTACCTCCCAGCCGAGGCAGGTGGTCTGCACCCCGGGGGCATCCTCCGGGCACAACACACGCCCGACAGGTTGTGTACAGCACGGCAGGTACCAAGGGCTCATAATGAGTAGCCAAAGGGCGCTTCTTGATGAGCCGTACTATGGTTGCCACGAGGGAACAGATCATGTATCCATAATCAACACTCGCTCATAGTGTTTTGTCTATTCGTCAGCTGGGTAAGTAACAGCCGGGATTAATGTTCACCGGCAAGCTGCAAGCAAAATAGCCATCCCCTTTCTCGCTACGGCGAATAGGTTCGACATAAAGGTTGGAGAGCATGCGAGGATGTCGAGGGTGGAAGGGCCGATCGGACCATGGTAGCAGGCACCAGTTCTGATCATCTGGCAACACCGTCTGTTTGCATGGAAAGGCCAGCGAGAGACCAAAGCGCAGTGAAAGTCCTCATGGTTGAGGATGACCCACAGATCACTGAGTGCCTGTCTCTTGCCTTCCAGGTGCGCTGGCCCGAAGCCGAGGTCATGTTCACCCACCTGGGGGCGCGGGCGGTGGAGTTGGCCGGTAGCGAAGCCCCCGACATCGTAATCCTCGACCTCGGCCTTCCCGACATAAGCGGCTTTGAGGTACTGAAGAGGATCCGCGTCTTCTCCGCTGTCCCCGTCATCATCCTGACTGCATGGTCTGAAGACGCAGCGGTGACAAAGGGTCTCGAGCTGGGAGCCGACGAATGCGTCTTCAAGCCGTTCAAGCAACTCGAGTTCCTGGAGCGTGTAAAGGCCCTGGTTCTGAGGTAAGGCCCGCCGCGACAAGCAGGCGGGCCACCCCCCTCCAGACCCCGCAAAGACTCGGTCAGGCAACCTGCGTGGCGCAACGAGTGCTATCCTGGATGCCATCCTGGACCTGTACGGTAGTTGCCTAGCCCGAAGGAACAGACCCCTCGGAAGTTCCGTCCCTGCACCCCCTGCATTTCCCTGCACCAGGGCGTTTGTGTGGCAGGGCTTCTTCATACATTGAACGGCCCTGCCGTCTCCGCGCCCGATCGACCCCCCAAAAGGGGTCTCCTGCAGATGGGCTACAGGCTGTAGGAGAGCCTTTGCAGGCTCGACCGGACTGGGATTAGGGGGTGGCTCTGGCGGAGAAGCGTGTCCGGGTGTCGCTGCGAGCGCCGTGCGCTGATATCTGCCCCCACCGCGAGATTGATTCGGTTGCCTGCGGCGACCTCAGCGTGACAGGGTAAGGCGACCGACTGCGTCTCGATGGGCAATGTCGATCTGTGAAAACCGTCAAGCCGTTGATTTTGACCCGTCTGGGATGTATTATCGCCACCAGCAGGCGGCGGGCTGGTCAGGAAGTGGTTGCTGGCATTTATTCCCTTCTCACAAAGGCAGTTGAGACCAGAGGCTGACGCCCGATGGCTCGGGTCTTGCGGTCTCCGGCGAACGACCCGGAGGAAGTCAAATGACCACAAGAAGCAGCAGCTCGAACCTGGAGAAGCACAGAGCGACGGTGGTGCTCAGGGACGGCTCGACCCTGCAACTCCGTCCCATGCGGCCTGACGATGAGGAGCGGCTGCTTTCCTTTTTCTATCGACTGAGCCCGCAAAGCGTCTACTTCAGGTTCCATCGCATCCTGAACCAGCTGTCCCGGGAGGAAGCCAGGCGGTTCTGCAACCTTGACTACCACAATGTCTTTGCCCTGGCAGCAGTCACCGGAGACGAAGAGGGCGAGAGGATTGTAGGCACAGGCCGCTACTACCGCCTTGGTGCCATTGAGGCGGCAGAGCTGACCCTGGTCGTCGAGGATGCCTATCAGGGGAAGGGAATAGGCACTCAACTCCTGGAGCACCTGGCAAGCGTGGCCAGAGAAAACGGGATCGTGCGTTTCGAGGCGGAGGTGCTGGCCGAGAACCAGGCGGTATTGAGAATGCTCAAGGACAGTGGATTCGAGGTGGCTCACGAGTTGGAGTCGGGCATCTACAGGGTGGTCATGCCCATTGCGCCCACCCCTACCGTGGAGGAGAGGTCAGCGGAGAGGGAAAAGGTGGCTGCCATAGCCTCGCTCGGTTGTTTTCTCAAGCCGCGCTCCATAGCCGTAATCGGAGCGTCACAAAGAGACGGGACGATCGGCAACAGGCTGTTCCGCAACATCCTGTTACAGGGATTCAGCGGCGTGGTCTATCCGGTGAACCCGAACGCAACCTCGGTGGCCTCGGTCAAAGCATATCCCTCTGTCCTGGATATACCGGGAGAGGTCGAAATGGCGGTGATCATCGTGCCGGCAACGATGGTCAATGAGGTGGTGCAGCAGTGCGGGAGGAAGGGTGTGCGGGGACTGGTAGTCATATCCGCGGGCTTCGGAGAAAGCGGCCCGGAGGGGATGGAAAGGCAGCGGAAGCTCCTTGACTTGGTGCGGAGCTACGGAATGCGCCTCATCGGCCCTAACTGCATGGGGGTCATCAATACCGATCCTGAGATCAGCATGAACGCCACCTTCTCGCTGGTCTTCCCGGCGTCCGGCAGCATCGCCTTCTGCAGCCAGAGCGGTGCTCTGGGTCTGGCTATCCTCGAATACGCGCAGACACTGAACGTCGGTCTGTCCAGCTACGTCAGCATAGGAAACAGGGCCGATGTGTCCAGCAATGACCTGCTCCAGTACTGGGAAGAGGACCCTGCGACCAGGGTGATACTGCTCTACCTGGAGTCCTTCGGCAATCCAAAGAAGTTCGGCCGGATTGCCCGCCGCGTGGCAGCCAGGAAGCCCATCGTCGCGGTGAAGAGTGGCCGCACCACCGCCGGATCCAGGGCGGCTGCATCTCACACCGGTGCGCTGGCGAGCGGCGACGCCGCATCCGAGGCGTTGTTCAGACAGGTGGGGATCATCCGGGTGGACACGCTGGAGGAGCTATTCGATGTGGCCAACCTGCTGACACACCAGCCTCTGCCCCCCGGCAGAAGGGTGGCCATACTGACCAACGGCGGCGGCCCCGGCATCATGACCGCGGATGCCTGCGCGGCCAGGGGCCTTGAGATGCCAGCGCTGTCGGATAGCACCCTGTCCGGGTTGGGAAGCTTCCTGCCCTCGCGGGCCAGTCTGGCCAACCCCATTGACCTTACTGCAGAAGCCACCGCGGAGGACTACAGCCACGCCCTCAAGCTTCTGGCGGAAGATGAGAACGTGGATATCGCCATCGTCATCTTCGTCCCTCCCATAGTGATAAAGCCGGAAGCTGTGGCCTCTGCCATTCGCCAGGCGGCACCGGACTTCCGCCAGCGCGGCAAAACTCTGCTGGCTTCATTCATGAGCTCCCGCGGCGCGCCTTCCCAACTGGGGTCCAGTGACGACGGTTACGTGCCGTGTTTCACCTTTCCCGAATCGACCGCGGCTGCTCTGAGCAGGGCCTGTGACTACAGCGATTGGCTGAAGGGGCCAAAGGGCACCATTCCCCGGCTGGTGGGGATTGACGTGGGCCGGGGCAAGGGGATAGTCCGGTCCGCTCTGGAGCGAAGCGGTGGCGAGCGGGTGTGGCTGGATGCTGCATCCGTTAATAGCCTGCTTGAGGCATACGGCATCAGGACGGTCAGCCCGAGGTTCGCTGCAACTGCCGAGGAGGCGGTGAAGCTGGCGTCAGAGATGGGCTACCCCGTTGCCGTGAAGCTAGCGTCCGATACTATAACGCACAAGACAGAAGTCGGCGGAGTGGTGCTTGACCTCAGGTCCGACGAGGAGGTACTGCGGGCGACCATCCAGATCAGTCAGCGCCTGGCGAGCATGGGAAAGGCTGACGAGATGAAGGGCGTCCTGGTCCAGCGAATGGTGGAAGAGGGGGTCGAGGTAATCGTCGGAGTCACCCAGGACCCGTCTCTGGGCCCCCTGATCATGTTCGGTACAGGTGGAGTCCAGGCCGAGCTGTTCAGGGATGTCACCTTCAGTATCCATCCCATAACCGACGTCGACGCCCGGCAAATGGTGCGCTCGGTCAAGGCCTATCGGCTACTGGAAGGATGGCGAGGCTCAGAGCCCTGTGATGTGCCTGCTGTGGAGGACCTTCTGCTCAGGATATCGGCCATGGTGGAAGACCTGCCGCAGATTGCCGAAGTGGACCTCAACCCGGTCAAGGTGCTGGGAGAAGACAAGGGATGCCTGGTGGTTGATGCGCGGGTGTCATGCTGTGCCGAGTCCGGTTAGGCCGCATGGGCGCGTTGGGAGGCATCCCGGGAGAGCCAGGTGCCACGCTCGCTGCCAGCGGCTCGTTGTGGCGTTAGTCTCTCGCGGGCTTGCCGGTGCCACGCTATCACGTTCCCCTCTCCGTGATGTAACTAGTCCTTAACTTCCTGGGCACACTTCTTAACCCCGGCGTAACCACGTGTGAGTTAGACTGGTATTACAGCTCGTGCACACTCGCAATGTACTATCGTGCACTCAACCCCAGGGGTGCGGGCTAGCCATCGGGGGTGCCAGTCTTATCCGGCACCCCGACAAGTGACAAGTAGGAGGATGAAGACGAACATGAACAACAGGTTCGAGAGACTGCTGACACCGGGAACGATCGGCAAGTTGCACATCAAGAACAGGATCGTCATGCCGCCGATGGTCAGAAACTACGCCACCCCTGACGGGTTGGTAAGTAAGCGCCTCGTCGACCACTACGCCACCATAGCC
>QMOF01000168.1 GCA_003650185.1 Chloroflexota bacterium
GATAGCATTCACTCCTCCCCAGGGCCGACAAGTAGTCTTGTGTCACCTTATCGGCAGGGAAAAGGCCAACCTTGGCCCCGGCTTCAACGGTCATATTGGCCACCGTAAGGCGGTCGGCGATGCTCATATTCCCCATCGCATCGCCGCCGAACTCAAGCGCCTTGTAGGTGGCACCCTCGGCACCGATCTGGCTAATGAGGTGGAGAACGAGGTCCTTGGCACAAACGCCATCTGGGAAGTTACCCGAAAGTACCACCTGGATGCTTTCCGGTACGCGAAACCAGGTCTTTCCTAGACCCAGAGCCACCGCCACGTCTGTTGAGCCCATGGCGCAGGCAAAAGCGCCCAGCGCTCCAGCCGTTACCGTGTGCGAGTCGGCCCCTACAATCAAATCACCCGGAGCGGCCATGGACTCAGCTACTATCTGATGGCAGATGCCTTCGCCCACTTCAGAGAGAGCAGCGCCAGTCTCTCGGGCGAACTCCCGTAGCAACCTGTGATCGTCTGAGAGTGCACTGCCGGGGCTGGGTGCAGCGTGGTCAAGAAACACCGCCACCCGCAAGGACGCCGCAGGGCGCTCAAATCCCGCAGATCGAAACTGCCTCACCGCCAACGGTCCAGTAGTGTCCTGGATGAAGGCCATGTCTACGTTGGCGATAACAATGTCCCCAGCCCTGGCTTCAACGCCAGACCTGGTACCGAGTATTCTCTCCGCAAGAGTTTTGCCCATAAGGCCTACCAGCTTCTAAGGTGCGCCATTCCCCCATCGCGGGTAGAGCGCAACCATATGTAACTCATTAAAGGATAGCAGTTCTGGGCTCCGTTTGCCAGTGGTCTTGCGCTGCCCAGAGTGTGACTGCGCCCTGAATAGTGCTTCCTTCATTGGTCATCGACCAGACCTGAGGAAGGGGGGAAATCGGGTGGGGCGGGGCGCGATAACCCATGCCTGGTTGACCACTGGCCCTTGGGTTGTACCCTGGCTGAAGAAGAGCCGGGTTCAATTTGTCTGTTATGCAGGGTATACTGGCTTACCGGGGTGCGAAGGGTGCCTTTTGGAACATGGGTGCTGGAGCGATGTGATAATGATCGGTTTCCGTACCGGCTGCAAGTCCTGAGGGGCGATACACCTTGGATCACCCTACGCACCCAGGACCGCTGGCCGGCAGCGGGGAGGAATATCTTCTGTCTCCGCGAACAGGGGCCGCCTGAGCCGGGCGAGGTTCTCGGCGAAGTAGAACGGGTCGATATCCTGGCTGTCCATGAGCGGGGGCCCCGCATGTCAGTGGTGCTGGACCGGAAGCGTTACAAGCGGTGCGATTTCCTCTTCTTGACCAAGCCCTACAAGAGGAGACCAGGTCAAAGCTACGAGCAGATATTCTGGCTTACTCAGAGGTCAATTCAGCAGCGGCGGCCGGCGTTCAAGCTTGTTGGCCGCCGCGGTAACAGCGCTTCTCTTATACGTATCGATAGCAACGAGCGATATCCCTGGCGCTTTCCCGGCGCAGCTACCGAGCGCGGACCGCTCCCGGCGGGTGACTACGCCCTGGTCGACGGAGAGGACATTCTGGCTGTGGTAGAGCGAAAGACTCTCGACAACTTGCTGGCCGACTTCGGGGCTATGCCGGTGCTCCACCAGACGCTGGCTGAGCTTGCCAGCTATACCCACCATGCCCTGGTAATCGAGGCTCCTTACGCTGACTTTCTCAATTCAAAGAAGGTGCACCACTATACGGCCAGCTTCTGTGCCAGGGCAATTGCCGAAATCCAGGTAGTGCATCCCAGCCTGCGAGTTGTGTTCTGCGAGAACCGGAAAGTGGCCAATGAATGGACGCGGCATTTCTTCTCGGCGGTGTCGAATCTGGGCCGTGGCGCTTCTGGTCCGGGTGGCGAGGGGGGGACAGGCGGACCTGAGGGACAGCAGGGCAAGATACAGGCCAAATGTGACTACGTGCCGTGGGGCCAGAGTTGGAGTGTAAGAGAGGCGCCGATAGAATGGCCAGGCTCATCAACCTCAGGGAAGCAGGCAGACTCCATCTGTGGGTAAATCACAGAAGCAAAGAAGCCGAGCCTCGGCGCCCGCCGGTAGCCTTAGCCGGCCTATTCGGGAAAGCCTTCGCCAAACCCGATGGAGATTGGCCGGAAGCCGTGCTTTCGGCTACCAGCGGCCTGCATGCCAACCGACCTTGGGCCCAGCTTCTCAACTCAATAACCAGGCAAAGCCAGGCCAGATCACGAACGCCGCCCAGAATTCCGCCGACTAAGCGTTGACAGTAACGGTAGCCCGGTGGTCTTGCCATGTCGTGCGGTTTTGGTGACAATCTAAGTCCAAAGAGCTTGATGTCTCGGAGTCCGCATGTCGATGGCAAGGGATCTTGCTCGTCTTTTTCAGCCGAACTCTGTGGCAGTCATAGGCGCCTCCAGTTCGTCAGCGAAGATCAGCTACTGCTGCGTCGAGAGCCTTGTTGAGGGAGGATTCGGCGACCGGATTTACCCGGTGAGCCCCCACAGTTCGGAGATCCTGGGGCTGAGGGTCTATCCATCTGTGGCGAGCATCCCTTACGATGTGGACATGGCGATTGTTGCGGTAGCGGCTGGTCTGGTTCCCTCTGTCCTGGAGGAGTGTGCCCGCGAGGGCATAAAGGGTGCAGTGATCATCACTTCCGGCTTCAAGGAACTGGGAACGGAGTGGGGGGCGAAGCTGCAGGGCGATATTGTAGACATTGCCAATAGAGCCAGGATCAGCATAATCGGTCCCAACACGATGGGTGTTGTGAACCCTCACCAGCATCTCAATGCCACCTTCCTACCTTCGTTCAAAGATGTCACCCCGGGCCATATCGCGGTCATAACCCAGAGTGGAGGGGTCTGTTCGTTCATGCTCCATTCGGCGATAAACGAGAATGTGGGGATCAGCCTAGCCGCAAGCCTGGGCAACAGAGCCAATGTGGACTTCGCCGATGCCATTGAGTACCTGGGCGACCATCCCCAGACCCGTACGATAGCGGTGCACATTGAGGGAGTTGACAACCCACGGCTGGTTGTGGACTCAGCAAGCAGGTTGGTGTGCAGGAAACCCGTAGTGGCATACAAGCCTTGGGGTGCTATTCCTGCGAAGGCTGCCTTTTCTCACACCGGCTCTTTAGCTGGACGGCATGAAGCCTATGAGGCCGCCTTCCGCCAGGCAGGTGTCGTGACCGCACAGGATACCACGGAACTGATGGATGTGGCCAAGGCGCTGGCTCTTCAGCCCCCGGCCCAGGGCAACAGGGTGGCTGTTCTGTCGCTCCAGGCCGGTCCAGGGATGATTGCCGCGTCTGCTTGCCACAGGTGCGGACTGGCCCTGGCCGATCCTTCACGCCAGGTTAAGGATAGCCTGACCACTTTGGCCGTGAGCCCGTCCTTCAGCTACAACCCTATCGATCTGGCAGGCGCTTTCACCCGATCTGGCGCCGACCACAGCCTTTGGCTGGAGATACTGGAGCTTGTCCTCAGTGACGAATGTGTGGATGCCGGGCTGTTGTCCGCCCTTTATCATCGTCTCGACAGACCCTTCATCGAGTCTGTTGCCAGCCTGGTTGGCCAAAGGGGCCTGGCGAAGCCGCTGGTTGTGTGTCGGGACTCGCCGCTGGGGGCTGCCCGCGCGGAAATAGCCATGCTGGAGGAGAACGGGGTGCCGGTGTATCCCACTCCGGATCGGGCAGTCAGAGCGGTAGCCGGGTTGGTTAGATATGGAAGCGTGATTGAGCGTATGAAGTGAGACACCGGGAGAACTCTTTGCATCTCCGAAGTTGAAGCTTGGGAGAACAACCTTCCGTCTGTAAGCACTGGTCAGCAAGCATTCAGGGTAGCTGTCATCAGTCACGTGGACCAGCACAATTGCCAGATGGCCAATTTGGGCGTTACTGCAATGCGAGACGTGCATTTGCAACCCTCTCGCGATGACTGCCCGACGGAGGGCCGCGGTGTGACCCTTCCGTGCGCTTTGCCGGATGCAGCAAAGCGCGCGGATCTGAAGGAGCCGATGCCCTCTGCCTTCGGGGTGTGCAGGGGGCCCCGAAGGTTCCGGCCAGAAGTGTTGATGCGACTGTCACCGGTGTGGGGTGCTGGCGGCCTCCAAGAGCGCCGAAAGCTGCCGCTCACGATACTCGAGGGCCGTCCACACGGACTCAAAGAGAGAGTGGTTAATTGGAGTGGCGAACCCCTTTCCCATTCTGGGCCCATGCGCTTCGCAAGACCCTCTCATCTTCTTCGGGGCTCAGATTGAACCATGTGGTTGTACCCGGAGTCAGTAGAGCCTGTGCTCTCGAAACAGCATGATGTTGCTGACCTTTCGGTTTCTTCCGGTGACAAACGAACATGCTTTGGTGGGCGAGAAGGCACGGCTTCCTTCTTACACTCAATCCAGGCAGGCGGGTTGTGCCCAGGTCTGGGGTGCGAAGGGTGGTGAGGTTGTGCCGAGCTTGACACCCAGGAGACACCTCGCTACGATTTTGACGGTTGTCAGAAGGGTCGGGACTGGCCCACCCGGTTGTGCCGATGGGTGCGTGTCACTACAGGCAGACCTCGGTGGTTGCGAATCCAGTATGAATGATGAAGTGCCCAGGCGTGTTCAGGTGGGTATGTCTCGCCTTCTTCTCTGCAGTGCTGGCCTTTGGCCTGGCGCAGCCGGTTTGCACGTCGGTGGCGCCTGGACCGGGAGAGGAGGGCGAGCTGACTATGACCGTGTCCAGCCCGGCGTTCGCAGACGGCGGCCGGATCCCGGCAAAGTACACCTGTAGCGGCGAAAACATGTCGCCGCCGCTAACGTGGGGTGGGCAACCCGCGGCTACCAAGGTCTTTGCGCTGGTCGTGGACGACCCGGATGCCCCTGGTGGCGTTTTCACTCACTGGATCGTATTCAACCTGCCCCCCGATAGCCGCCAGTTGCCCGAGGCCGTGCCGACGCAGGAGCAGCTCAGCAGCGGAGCACTTCAAGGCGAGAATGACTTCGGCAGCACTGGCTACGGTGGCCCCTGTCCTCCGCCAGGCGAAGGCGTGCACCACTACGAGTTCACTGTGTATGCTCTGGACAAGAC
>QMOF01000169.1 GCA_003650185.1 Chloroflexota bacterium
CCACCACCCCGTCGACCCCAGAAGGGGTCTCCTGCCCACCACTCCCCACCCTTCGCAGGAGGCGCTGTCCGGTGGGTCCCGCCTGGCTTCACCGAGTCCACCAGGTTGCTAGTGCAGGCCCTCTTCCTATCTTCGTGGTGCTGGTGATGCCGCATCGCTTTAGTCGCTGGGCGTTGAAAAGGAGAGAGACATTCTCAAGAGTCCTGGGAAAGAGGACCACTAGCAGGAAAGAGTTATTTCTCTCCGCGCAATAATAATAGACATAGCTGAGTGGCCCGTGCTATATTAGAGCGGGTAAAATGACGTATGAAACAATTATCGGGCTGGAGGTGCATGCTCAGCTTCTGACGCGGAGCAAGATGTTCTGTCGTTGCTCGGCAGACTACGCCGACGCACCACCCAACACCCACGTCTGCCCGGTGTGCCTGGGTATGCCCGGGGTACTGCCGGTCATCAACAAGAAAGCGATAGAATACGCCATCATGACAGCGCTGGCCCTGAATTGCAGCATACCTCCGGTGACCAAGTTCGACCGCAAGAACTACCCCTATCCCGACCTGATGAAGGGCTATCAGATATCGCAGTATGACGCCCCGATAGGCGTCGGTGGTTGGCTCACCATCGAGGTTGACGGGAGCGAGAGACGCGTCGGTGTTACCCGCGTCCACATGGAAGAAGACGTTGCCAAGATGCTGCACCGCACCAGCCCTTTGGGGGAGGGGGTCAGCCTGATCGATGTCAACCGGGCCGGGGTACCCCTGATGGAGATCGTCTCCGAGCCCGACCTGCGCTCAGCGGAAGAGGCCAGGCAGTACCTTATCAAGCTGCGCAGCATTCTGCGCTACCTGGGCGTATCCACCGGCAACATGGAAGAAGGTAGCTTCAGGTGCGATGCTAACGTCAGCATCCGGCCCGCAGGCTCGAAGGAGGGCTTTGCCAAGGTCGAAGTGAAGAACATGAACAGCTTCAAGGCAGTGTACCGCGCCCTGGAATTCGAGGCGGTGAGGCAGAGAAAGGTGGTAGAGGAAGGCGGTCGGCTTGTCCAGGAGACCAGGGGTTGGGTGGAGGAGCGGGGTATAACCCAGTCCCAGCGCAGCAAAGAGTACGCCCACGACTATCGCTACTTCCCCGAACCCGATCTGCCACCGCTGGCGCTGAGCCGCGAGTGGGTGGAGGAGATCAGGGCACGGTTGCCGGAGCTGCCCGACGCCAGAAGGTCCCGGTTCATGTCCCAGTACGGTCTGCCGTTCTACGACGCCAACCTGCTGACCAACTCAAGGGTGCTGGCAGACTACTTCGAGGCCTGTGTCAGCACCTCCAAAGCAGGGGTCGACACAAAGAGGGCCAAGACAGTCAGCAACTGGCTGCTGGGCGACTTCGCTCGGCTGCTCAACTTGTCTGGCATTGACATCAGCCAGTCCAGGGTGACGCCTGACCAGTTGGTGGCACTGCTCGACCTGGTGGACGCGGGCACGCTCACCGGGCCAGCAGCAAAAAAGGTCTTCGAGGAGATGTTCCACACTGGCAAGCCTGCCAGGGACATTGCCGCAGAACAGGGGCTGACCCAGATCGGTGATGCCTCGGCGGTCGAAGAGGTGGCACGCAGAGTGATCAGCGGCAACCCACAAGCGGTGGCTGACTTCAAGGCTGGCAAGGAGCAGGCAGTCAAGTTTCTGGTGGGACAGATTATGAAGGAAACGCGGGGCCGGGCCAACCCTAAGATGGCAACCGAGATACTGCGGAGAGAGCTAGAGGCGGCGTAAATGGAGACTTATCTCAGCATAGCCCAAATAATGGTGGCCGTGGTGCTGATCGGGGTCATCCTGCTCCAGGTGAGGGGTGGGGGCCTGGGAGGCATTTTCGGTCAGCCGGATAGCACCTACCGTGCTCGCAGGGGCGTGGAAAAGACCCTGTTCCAGTTCACCATCGCTCTGGCCGTTGTGTTCATTATCCTGGCTATACTATCAACCCTTGAGCGCTCCGGCCGCCTGTAGCTGCGCGAGGCGGCAATGGTCATCACCCTCACTACCGACTTTGGCTTTCAGGATGCCTATGTGGCGGCCATGAAGGGCGTCATCCTGGACATAAACCCCAAGGCTGTCATCGTAGACATCTGCCACTCAGTCCAGCCGCAGAACATCGGTCAGGCAGCCTTCTTGCTGAGCACGGCCTACTGCTATTTCCCCAAGGAGACCATTCACGTGGTAGTGGTCGACCCCGAGGTGGGCAGCCAGCGCCGGGCCATTGTGCTGAAGGCTCACGAAGCTTGCTTCGTCGCCCCAGACAACGGCGTGCTGAGCTACGTGGTGCGGGACGCCTCCGACGAAGGTCTCTTCCAGGGAGGCGAGACCACCGCTCTTCCAAGGGGCGTGGAGGCGGTGGAGATTGCCAATCCCAGGTTCTGGCGTCACCCGGTGAGCACTACCTTCCACGGGCGCGATATCTTCGCTCCGGTGGCAGCCCACCTGTCCCTCGGTATCGCCTTGCAGGAGTTGGGCAAAGCCATCGCCAGTGTCAGGGTGTTGCCCCTCCCCCGGCCTCACCCCACCGCAGAAGGTGCCCTGACAGGGCACGTGCTTCACGTCGACGGCTTCGGCAACGTGATCACCAACCTGCGCCAGCAAGACCTGGGGGTGGGGATATCCAGGGTACAGGTTGGCGGGCGCCACGTGGGGTTGGTAGGAACGACCTACGCCTCCGCCGCACCTGGCCAGCCGGTGGCTCTCATAGGCAGCAGCGGGTACCTGGAAATCGCGGTGAGGGACGGGAGCGCTGCGTCCATGCTCGGCGTTGCCGTCGGGGATGAAGTCACCGTCTACACCTGACCAGACACCATTGTGGGGGCTGGTCCTTCTTCCTTGGAGGCAAAGCGGGGCACCGTATACAGTGCGGATGGCCCGGTGCCAGCGCACACCATGGATCCCCTGGAGAGAGCAGGCGCGCATATTGCCGCAGTGGCTCAGGCCGCTGTTGTGCGGTGGGCCAGACCCTTACTCCACCTTGACGGCTGTGCCGTAGACCAGGATCTCCGCGGCGCCGGACATTATCATTGACGTGGCTATTCTGACCCCCACTATGGCGTTGGCCCCCAGAGCTTCCGCCTCAGCCACCATCCTCTGAATGGCCTGCTCCCTGGACTCGCCCATGAGCTTGCTGTACTCAGGGATCTCGCCGCCAATGAGGTTGCGCAACATCGCCGTGATGTCCCGCCCAACATGCCTGGCCCTGATAGCGCTCCCGCGCACCAGCCCGTACGTCTGGGCTATTCGCTTGCCTTCTATGTGGTCAGAGGTGGTGATAAGCATCAGTACTTTACCTCCTTGAACTCATCATCCTTGCCCCTGGCAGCCCGGTACCTCTCCCAGGCGGTTGTCATAAGCAGCAGGACTATCCCGGCAATGACCACGCCAGCGGCAATCCTGAAGCCAAGAGAGATCAAGGACGTAGCAAAGAACCACTTCAGGAAGAAGCCGAGGCCAGCCAGGACGCCGCCAACAATGAGAAGGAACGCCGTTCTTTGTATTACCTGCACCAACCTGCTCTCCATTCTACGTCGATACTCCGGCAGCCTGCTCCCCGGGCGACCTCTGCCAGGTTACGCTTGCCTCCGGCGCCAGACCGTGCCCGTTGGCGTGTCCTCAATGGCAATGCCCAGCTCCTCCAGCGAAGACCGGATGCTGTCAGCTAGGTGCCACAGCTTTTCCTTTCTGAGCTCACTCCTGACGGAGACAAGAAGCTCAATGAAGGGCTGTGCAGCCAGGCTGATCTCCCGCTCTTCGAGGCTCAGGCCGAGTACACCAGCCAGCTCCAGCAATGTCTCCCGTGCCTGCTGCACGTCGCCATCTTCGGTGCGGGCCCGGTTGATGTCCCGGGCCAGGCTAAACAGCACGGCGACAGCCTGGGCTGTGTTGAAATCATCGTCCATAGCCTCGATGAACCCCTGCCGGTAACGGGCCACGTCAATCCCAGCCGCACCCTGGCCGCCTTCACTACTGCGGAGCGCCTGACGCAGCCTTTCTGCCCCCCTCTCGGCAGCCTCCAGCCCCTGCTCGCTGAAGCTGAGAGGGCTGCGGTAGTGTGAGGTGAGGATAAAGAGCCGAATGGCATCGGGGCTGAAGCGCTCCAGCGCCTCCTTTACCGTGACCAACACGCCCAGAGACTTGCTCATCTTCTCCTCCCCGAGCTGCACCAGGCCATTATGCATCCAGAACCTGACGAAGGGGACCACGCCGGTGAAGCTCTCCGACTGGGCTATCTCGTTCTCGTGGTGGGGGAAGATGAGGTCGCGTCCGCCGCCGTGGATGTCCAGGGTCTCGCCCAGATACTTGAGGGACATGGCGCTGCATTCGATGTGCCACCCTGGCCTGCCCTTACCCCACGGGCTGTCCCAGGACGGCTCTCCGGGCTTGGCCGCTTTCCATAGTGTGAAGTCCAGGGGATGCTCTTTCTCGGCGCCTGCCTCCACCCGCGCCCCAGCCTGCAAGGCGTCCAGGTCCTGGTGGCTCAGCTTGCCGTAGTCGGGGCAACTCTTCACCCTGAAATAGACACTGCCCTCGGCTTCGTAGGCATGTCCTCTGTCCACCAGGCCCTGCACCATCTCGACGATCTTGGGAATCTCCTCGGTGGCCCTGGGGTAGATGTCGGCCCTCCTGATATTCAGCGCGTCCATGTCGACAAAGTACTGGTCTATGAACTTCTGGGCCAGCTCACTGGGAGGAATGCCCATCTGGTGGGCGCGGTCGATTATCTTGTCATCAACATCGGTGAAGTTCTGTACGTACTTGACCCGATAGCCCTTGAATTCCAGGTAGCGGCGCACCACATCGAAGGTGATGTAGCTCATGGCATGGCCGATATGACACTCGGAGTAGGGCGTGACTCCGCAGACATACATCTTGACCACGTCGCCCTTTGGTGCGAACTCCTCCTTCTGCCCCGATAGCGTATTGAATATCTTCACCTCTGCTCCTTCACTGCACACGACTGCTGCCAGGGCCCCGTAAGCCTTCTCCAGCCTCGGCGCGACGGAGCAACGCCACGGCATGGGCGGCGATCCCCTTCCGCTGCCCCAGG
>QMOF01000170.1 GCA_003650185.1 Chloroflexota bacterium
CAGCCTTCTCCTTCTCCGGGATGTCCGTGACCAGCGATTCAGTGGTCAATATCATCACCGCCACACTGGCCGCGTTCTCCAAAGCTGTCCTGACGACCTTCGCCGGATCGATGACGCCTCTCTTCACCATGTCACCGAACTCCCCAGTGGAGGCATCGTAGCCAACTCCCGGCTTGCTCTTCTTGACCTGCTCCACGATGACTGAGCCCTCTGTCCCGGCGTTGACGGCAATCCACTTGATGGGGTCCTCCACGGCATCCTTCACGATCTTGACGCCGACAGCCTCGTCACCGTCCTTCATGTGCGGCTCCAGTGCCGCGGAAGCATTGAGCAAAGCCACACCGCCTCCTGGCAGGATACCCTCTTCGACGGCGGCCCTGGTGGCTGAGAGAGCGTCCTCCACGCGATGCTTCTTCTCCTTGAGCTCTGTCTCAGTGGCTGCACCCACCTTGATCACAGCCACTCCACCGGCCAGCTTGGCCAGTCGCTCCTGGAGCTTCTCCCGATCGAAGTCCGAGGTGGTCTCGTCGATTTGGGCCTTTATCTGCTTCATCCTGGCCTGGATGTCCTCTTCCTTGCCTTTGCCTTCAACAATGGTGGTATCATCCTTGTCAGATACGACCTTCCGAGCCCGACCAAGATCGGCCACGGTAGCCGAGTCGAGCTTCCTGCCCACCTCCTCGGAGATCACCGTCCCGCCGGTGAGTATCGCCATATCCTGCAACATGGCCTTCCGTCGATCGCCAAAGCCGGGCGCCTTCACCGCCAGACAGTTGAGCGTACCTCGCAGCTTGTTGACCACCAGTGTGGCCAGTGCTTCGCCCTCTACATCCTCTGCTATGATAACCAGGTTCTTGCTCACTTGGAGTATCTTTTCCAGAACAGGCAGGATGTCCGACACTGCGGATATCTTCTTGTCGGTGATGAGGATGTAGGGGTCTTCAATAACCGCCTCCATGCGGTCAGGGTTGGTGACGAAATAGGCGCTGATGTAGCCGCGGTCAAACTTCATCCCCTCCACAAACTCTGTCTCAAACTTGAGACCCTTGGACTCCTCAACGGTGATGACCCCATCCTTGCCCACCTTCTCCATCACGTCAGCAATCAGGTTGCCGATCTCGGCGTCTACAGCCGAGATAGTAGCCACCTGGGCAATCTGCTCCTTGCCAGAGACAGTGATTGCCTTCTTCTTCAATTCGCCTACCAGGATCTCCACGGCTTTCTCGATGCCCCGCTTGAGCGCCATCGCGTCCGATCCGGCAGCCAGGTTCTTGAAACCGCCCGTGACTAGGGCATGAGCCAGGAGAATAGACGTGGTAGTACCATCACCACACTTGTCATTAGTCTTGGAAGCTGCCTCTTTCAACAACTGGACGCCCATATTCTCGAACGGGTCCGGAAGCTCGATCTCCTTGGCAATGCTCACACCATCATTAATGACTGTGGGAGGTCCCCACTTCTTGTCCAGAGCCACCGGACGGCCCTTCGGCCCCAGCGTCGGCCTGACAGAATCACTGAGAATGTCTATCCCCCTCTTGAGGCTCTTCCTAGCTTCCTCTCCAAAGATGATCTGTTTTGCCACTTCTCCCTCCTTCTCTCTAGCTTTTCTTGGCCAGGATGTCGCTTTCACGCAGGATCACCAGCTCTTCGTCGTCCAGCTTGAACTCCGTACCCGCATACTTGGAGTAGATGACTATGTCCTTCACCTTCACACTCATAGGTAGCAGCTTGCCGTCGTCGCTCAGCTTTCCCGGGCCGACAGCGATCACCTCCCCCTCCTGGGGCTTCTCCTTCGCCGTGTCAGGCAGTACGATACCACCCTTGGTTACCTCCTCCTGTTTCAAGGGCCTGACCACCACCCGCTCTCCCAAGGGCTCAAGTTTGGCTTTGGCCATGTGCAACCTCCTTCCACGTTTGTTTTTTTACCTTTAGCCTAGCTGCCACTCGAAAGACCAGACTGCTAGCAGTCTGGCGTTGAGACTGCTAGCGGAATGATAACCTACTAAACGGCTGGTGTGCAAATGTGCTGAGCGTCATTCAGAGGCATTGGAGCGCGCTGGCAGAAGCTTAGCGCGTCGTCGTACCGTGGCAGTGCTGTGATTCTTAGCGAATCCTATCCTTTGCGGCCTCGCCCACTACAAGGTCATCAGCCGCTGCCTCAGCGCGAAGAGAGCATGAACAGTGGCTCGGCGCTTCACATCCGGGCGATGCGGTGGATAGCGACCCTCTAGGCTGCTGCTGCCCCTGCTGTCTGCCATGCCGATGTAGACCAGGCCAGGGGCCTTCCCCTCGACTTCATCCGGCCCAGCCACGCCGGTGGTGCTGATACCGATGTCAGCCCCCAGGCACTGCCGTGCCGCCTCCGCCATGGCGCCGGCGACCTCGGGACTCACGGTGCCATGCCGCTCGATCAGGCGACCGTCTACCCCCAGAGCCACTTTTGCCTCGGCCGAGTAAGGCACAAACCCACCCTTAAAGTACGCAGAACTTCCGGCAACGTCAGTCAACGTGGAGGCAATGAGTCCACCGGTGCAGGACTCCATGGTGGCTACGCTCAATCCCTTCTCCATGAGCAATCGGCCTGCCACCGCTTCCAGAGCATCGTCGTCCACACCCCAAACGTAGTCGCCCAAAGCGCGCCGCAACTCCAGCTCGGCATCCCTGATCAGAGATGCGGCCTCCTGGTGCTCCCTAGCTACAGCCACCAGACGCACATGAATTCCATCGGGCCTGGCATACACCCCGACAGTGGGGTTCCCGGATGTGAAAAGATGGCCCACCATCTCGCCCGCCTCGGCTTCAGAAAGGCCAAAGCTCTTAAGAGTTCGACATAGAATGACCTCGCCTTGCACCTTCTCTCGCAACCGGGGCACCACCTCCCTCTCCCACATTCGCCGCATCTCTCCCGGTGGCCCTGGCATGGCCACCATTGTTTTGCCCTCTCTCTCAACCCACCAGCCCGGTGCCGTACCCCTGGGGTTCGGGATGGCCTGCGCCGACGGAATGAGAGTGGCTTGCTTCAGGTTACTCGGGGGCATGTCCCGCCCCAACCGCTGAAACAAGGCCTGCAACTCCCGCCCCAGGTGCTCTGACACGGTTGCCTTCTCGCCCATCACCTCGGCGATGGCCTCACGGGTCAGATCATCCGCTGTGGGCCCCAGTCCTCCGGTAGAAATCACAATGTCAGACCGACACAAAGCTCTGCGGAATACGTCCACAAGCCTCTCCAGGTCATCCCCTACTATACTGACCCACTGGACGTCCAGACCCAGAAGCGCAAGCTGACTGGCAAGGTAGGTGGCATTGGTATCAGCCACCTCACCCAGAAGGAGCTCGGTGCCGATGGAGATGATCTCAGCCCTCATTGCACGGCTCAGCAGATTGCTTCAGGAAATGCCCTAGCTGCTCTGGGTGACTGCTCGGCCACCGTCAGCACCTGGCTACCGGGATGCCCAGGTACTCCTCCACCAGTGCCATTGCACAGTAAGGGCCGCACATACTGCATGTAGCACCCTCGCTACCGAACCGACCGTGTGTCCGACGTGCTCTCTCAGGATCGAGAGAAAGCCTGGCTTGTTCCTCCCAGTCGAGGTTCCGGCGGGCGGTGGACATGCTCCTGTCCCACTCAGCAGCACCCTTGATCCCCTTTGCTATGTCGGCCGCATGGGCAGCTATGCGGGATGCTATGATCCCTTCCCTGACGTCCTCGTTGCCGGGAAGAGAAAGATGCTCTGACGGGGTAACGTAGCATAAAAAGTCAGCACCAGCCGCCGCGGCAATGGCGCCGCCGATGGCTCCGGCGATATGGTCATAGCCAGCGGCCACGTCGGTCACCAGGGGGCCAAGCACGTAGAAAGGTGCCCCCCGGCACAGCCGCTTCTCAAGCTGTACATTGGCCACGACCTGGTCCAGCGGTACATGACCGGGCCCCTCGACCATGACCTGTACGCCTGCTTCACGGGCCCGTTCTACCAGCTCGGCCAGGGTCAACAGCTCCTCGATCTGACAGCCGTCAGTGGCGTCGGCAAGGCTGCCGGGGCGCATGCCATCGCCCAGGCTCAGGGTCACGTCGTACCGTAGAGCTATCTCCAGCAACCTGTCGAACTGCTCGTATAGCGGATTCTCACGCTGCTGATGCAGTATCCAGCCGGTCAGGAAGGCACCACCGCGGGAGACAACGTTGGTCAACCTCTTGCATCGCCGCAGTTGGGCTACCGAGCGTTGGGTCACCCCACAATGCACTGTCATGAAGTCGACACCGTCCTTCGCTTGCTGCTCGATCACGGCGAAAAGGTCATCCGCAGTCATGTTAACGATGGCACCCCTCCCCTCCACGGCCTCGATCGCCGCTTGATAGATGGGGACGGTGCCCAGGGGCAGCGGGCTAGCGGCAAGGATGCTCCGGCGGATGCCCGCAATGTCGCCGCCTGTGCTCAGGTCCATGACGGTGTCCGCCTTGTATTCTATGCACGTCCGCAACTTCTCCAGCTCGGTCTCCACGGTGCCGTAGTCCAGCGAAGTGCCTATATTGGCATTCACCTTGGTTCTCAGCCCCTGGCCGATGCCACACGGATCGAGATTGGTGTGCCTCACGTTTGCCGGTAGCACGATTGTCCCCTGGGCGATACCCGCACGGACAAACTCAGCGTCCACTCCCTCCTCTTCAGCCACCCGTTTCATTTCCCGAGATATGTTGCCTGCTCTGGCCAACTCCAACTGGGTCATCTCCGCCTCCCCAACAAAAGCAAAAAGACCAAGAGCCTCGGGCCTTGGTCATCACAGCCCGACTCCCTACGCTCGAATTACCGAGATCAGGTTCAAAGGGTTGGCCCCGACAACGGACGCCTCTCAGCCCATCAACGCCGACTCTGCGGCCTGCGAGCTCCCCTGCGGTCCCTATTCGGTTGGCCATCAGTGTACCAGAAATGCGCCAGAACCGCAACTGGAGCCTGTCTGCGGAGCAG
>QMOF01000171.1 GCA_003650185.1 Chloroflexota bacterium
CTCCTCAGTGACTCTTGCCTTCAGGTACTGATAGACCTCCCTCTCCAGCTCCTTCTGCTCCGGTGTTAGGTCGAGCTCCATTGGCCCTCCACAGACTCGCTACGTGGACATCCGGCGTGCCACCCCGCGTAGTGTCCTATTTTACACCGTCGATACTCACAAGACCAAAACGCGCCGGGCACGGGCGAGGCTCAGCATTCGGGGCAAAAAAAGACCGCCGCCTCCTCGGCGGCGGTCTTCAGTCCTCCCGAAGTAACTCGCCCGGCCTATGGACTGGAGCCGTCAAGGCTTGGAATAGAGACCGGTGGCTTCGCTAGGGATGCCCTCCAGTACCGCTGCCTCGCGGGGCCGCCTGGTCAGCAGCACCGGGCCCGCGATAAGCATCACGATCCCAAGCCCGAAAACCAACCGTGGCAAGTGAGTGCTGCCCCACGGCAGCGCCCAGTGGTAGAAACTTGCGTCGTGAACCAGCCGGTCCACCGTCTCATCTGTGAAGACCAGGCTGTCTTCGTATACCGTAACTTCTGTTAGCACGGGGTCCACCGTGTTGGGAAACAGATCGTCCAGCACAGGGATCCGGGCGGTCCTGCTGGTGGTGCTCTCCATGTAGACCGTCAACCCCGAGACAGGCTCCACGAACTGCTTGATGTACTGGTGGACCTGCATTTCGGGTGTGTCGAGGCCAGCCGGCACGGTGAGTCCCTCTTCCGGGGTCTCCAGCTCATAGACGTAGACCGGCAGTCCTCTGAACTGCTCTTCACCAATGTAGGTGGCGTCCACCGGTGCCGGGTTCCCGGTGATCCACAACGGATAGTCACGGCCCGGTTCCACGCCACGCGGGAAGCTGAAGTAACCTTCTCGATCCATGTCGCCGCACCCGGGCACATTCACTCGTTCGGCCCTGTCGATGGCCAGCAGGTAGCTGGAATCCAGAAAGGTCAAGGGCTCACCGGTGTCCGCATCCACGAAGGTGCATGTCTCCGTGAGGTACACGGTGCTGCTGGTCGAGCGCACTGCCTCGTACGCCCTGGTGCCAATCACGTCATAGGTCACCGGCTGCATCGAATCTGAGTCAAATACCGTGACAGTACCCTGCTGGTCTGTCGAGAAGACAAGGTCGCCCGGTATCTTGTTGATCTCGGGAAAGATGACAGTCACCCAGACCACTCCAAAAATGACGAGCACAGCCCCCAGGGCCAGAAGCACTTTTCCAGTCTTCTTGTGTCTACCTCTCATGGTCTCCTCCCTATTCCCTCATCGCTTCGGGATGGAACGTTCTTGCATGTAGCTCCAGCCGAGCCGGACAGCAAAGTTGGCCACCGTACCTGCCGGTCACCAGGCACACCAGCGCTCATATTGGCAACGATGGTAGCCCTCTACTACCAGCCACACAATGTGGCCTTCACCGAATTCTCCTGGGTGCAGTTACCCAACGCAACGCCATGTGCCGTCCACACCCTAATCCACTTCCATGATGAAACGGACCTGACACATTGATATCACCGGAACGGTCTGTAACATAACAGCCACGTCACAAAACAGGTATCGGTACGGATAAGTCAGCGAGAAACAAGTCGCTTGAGAGAGGGTACGGAGTCAGCCCTGATCAGGCTTGAGAAACATATATCCGATGTTGATCCTGGTAGCGATGAACCTGGGCTCCCTGGAGTCGTCCTTCAGCTTGTGCCGCAGCCTACCGATGTTCACCCTGAGAAGGTGGTGCTCCCCTACATAATCTTCCCCCCAGACCTCCTCCAGAATCTGGTCCGGCGTAACCAGTCGCCCAGCGTTGTGCACCAGGTAGCACAGCAGCTTGTACTCGGTGGCAGTCAGGTTCACCTCTTCGTCGCCGAGGGTCACCCTGTGTCGAGCGAAGTCAACCGCAAGATCATACGACCGGAATGTGGGCTTGACCTGCTCGCCCCAGCTCCGCGTGCGGCGCAGCACTGCCCGCACCCGTGCTGCCAGCTCACTCGAAGAAAATGGCTTGCTTATATAGTCGTCGGCGCCGGCATCCAGCCCCTGCACCTTCTCCTCGTCACTGTCCTTCGCAGTGACCATGATTATGGGCACCTGCGAAAATTCCCGAATGCGGCGGCAAACGGCATATCCGTCCATGCCCGGCATCATGATATCCAGCAACACAAGGTCGGGGGTGCCCTCATCAAACGCCTCCAGCGCAGCCTCACCGCTCCCCGCCTGCTGCACACGATAGCCCTCCATCTCCAGAATGCGGGCCATCATACGCAACATGCGCCCATCGTCATCGACTACCAGCACTGAAGCCTTCCTGGGTGGCATTACGGGGTCACCTCCGGCGATGCATAACCCGGTCCACAGCTTTCCTCAAGTCGTCTGCGCTCAAAGGCTTGACCAGGTAGTCTACAGCACCCATGCCAAGAGCCCTCTGGCGGTGCGGTGCTCCGGCCGAGGCACTGAACACGATGACCGGGATGGAGGTCAATACCGGATTGCGCCTCATCTCCTCAAGCACCGACCAGCCATCGCGCTTGGGAAGCCTCAAGTCCAGCAGCACCAGAGACGGCTGTTCTTCCACGGCCAACCTCAGCGCCTCGTCTCCATCAACAGCCTCAAGCACGCTGTAGCCTTCAAGCTCCAGCACCCTGCAAGCGAACCTTCGAACGTCCGCCTCATCCTCTACTACGAGGACTCTTCTTGCCAGGCGCCTCTTGCCCATGTTCTCTATGCCCCTTCCGCCTTTCCAAGGGAAGGGCGAAGTGAAAGGTGCTTCCCTTGCCCGGTTCGCTCTCCACCCAGATCCTGCCGCCGTGTGCCTCAACCAGCCCCTTGCAGATGGCCAACCCCAACCCCGCCCCCCTCGTATCTGACGCCAGCCTCTGCTCGACGCGGTACATCAAATCGAAGACCCTATCGAGGCT
This sequence comes from Chloroflexota bacterium, assembly GCA_003650185.1. GTDB lineage: Bacteria > Chloroflexota > Dehalococcoidia > UBA2247 > RBG-13-53-26 > B9-G15. Next base: position 2,901 of record QMOF01000171.1, read on the forward strand.
ATCACGCGGGATGCCCATCCCGCTGTCCCTGATGCTCACCACCAGCTCCAAACCAACCTGACGCGCTTCCACCATCACCCGGGTTCCCGGCTCAGAATACTTGACCGCATTATCAAGCAGGTTGTCCAGCACTTGCCTGATACGCCTGGCGTCAAGGTTCAACCTGGGCAACCGTCCCTGCAAGTCGAGCACGATCTCGTGACCCTGGTCTCTCATCTTCGCCTCGGCCACAGCCTCCTGCACCAGCTTTGCCACGCTGGTAGGCGCCCTGTCCAGCTTGAGCAGCCCAGCCTCCAGGCGGGACATATCAAGCAAGTGGTTCACAAGCTCGGCTAGCCTTTCGGTAGCTTTGTCGATCGATTCAAGGTACTCTCGCTTCTCGCCACCTCTCAACCTCTTGTCATAGTCAAGGAGTAAGGTGCAGTATCCCTTGATCGTTGCCAACGGAGTGCGCAGCTCGTGAGACACTGTAGAAAGAAGATTACTCTTGAACTTGTTCATCTCTTCGTATTCGATCACCTTCTTGGCCAGGTCCCTGATCTCAGTGATGTCCTGGACAGTCCCGACCACGCGGGTTGCCATACCGTTTTCGTCATAGGTGATTTCCACCTGCTCATGAACCACGCGTTCGGAGCCATCAGGCAGAACAATGCGGTAGTCGGGGCTGTAAGTCTTTCTCTCATACAATGCCTGGTCAAAGGCCTTCCTGACGAACTCCCTGTCCTCAGGGTGAACGGACTCCAGGAATGTATCGTGGCCCGAGACACGATCACGGGTACTCAAGCCAAAGATGCGGTATATCTCTTCGGAGAACCGCAGCTCGTCATTCACGATGTCCCAGTCCCAGTTCCCGAGACGGGCCACCCTCTGCGCCCTGGCCAGGCTCGCTTCGCTCTTGCGCAACTCCTGTTCCATCTTCTTTCTCTTGGTCACATCCGACATGACGCCCAGCACCTCGGTAGCCTGCCCAGCCTCATCACGAATGAGTGACACCCTGACCTCAGCCCAGACCGTCGAACCGTCCTTCCGTCTGAACTCCAGCTCGCGCACACGCGGCCTGAACCTGTCCCTATCACGGTACCCTTTGGCAACTTCGGCTGCCAACGCGTCCACGGCCACCTGTAGCGACTCCGGCGTCATCGCCTCTATAGGTGTGCGACTCATGCTCTCTTCGACAGTATAGCCCAGCAAACGCTCGATCGAAGGGCTGACATAGATAGGCCGCAAGTCCATATCGGTGCAGAAGATGACATCCGTTATGTTCTCAGCAAGCAAGCGGTAGCGTCTTTCGCTTTCCCTCAGAGCCCACTCCGTCTCCTTCAACCCTGTGATGTCCATGAAGTATCCCAGGGCTGCTTGCCTGCCTTCGTACTGGATGGAACTGACCGTCTCCATGACCCATTTGCTCTCTCCGCTCCTGGTCACATACCTGAACTCATAGGGAGAAGTGCGCATCCCTTTGAGCATCTTGACAGCGTTCTCCCTCACCATGCTCCGGTCATCGGGAGATACCAGCATCATGGGATCCATGCCCACCAGCTCCGACTCGGAGTAGCCCAGCAGCCTCTCGAAGGTCGGGTTAACAATCCTGAATGCGCCATCCTGGACGATATACATGCCAATTGGCGAGCTAACAAACCAGGCCCTCAGCAGTTCCTCTGCCTGCCTCCGCTCCGCAGCTTGTGTTTCAGCCTTAGCAGTCTGCTGGCTGGTCTGCACCGCTCCTTCAGTGGACTCGTCCTTCAGCTTGCCTCTTTCTTCCATACCTTCGCCCCAGGCAAGGAAACGTTTCCCATAATTAACCACGGAACAAGGATGAAGTCAAACCAGGCGAATTCGGTGGGCAGCGGTGCAGGCTGTAGCGCTTCAACGAACCGTGCCATGCACCCGGGGCAATCGGGCAGAAGCCCGCCTCCGCCGGATTGCCTGAGGCAAAGCACAATGCCTGCTGTCTGCTTGATGCGATCGGGGGTGACCGGCACTGAGCCAAACGGCCAAGGCCCTGGGGAAGGGCTGCCGTCTTTCACACAAA